>JANMIB010000256.1:0-11093 GCA_031375605.1 Allobosea sp.
AAGGAACCGGTCAACCACAAGCGTGCCCGCCTCCTTGTCCATCTCGTATTTGATCGGCTCGCCGCCGATGGCGACCTCGATCACGACATTCACCTCATGGGGCGGGTTCTTGCCGGTGGAGATGGCATCAAGGCGCATGGGATCATCCTGCGGTGAGATTGGGAGCGATCCACGTCAATGCAATCGCTGATGCGGCGCGTGTAGCGTCAATCTTGGCCGAGGCCAAGTCCGACCTTTGGCAAGTCTGACCTTGTAATGGAGATCAGACGGGCAGCAAACCGTCGGTCTTGACCTCTTCCATCACGGCATATGTCCGGGTTTCGCGCACGCCCGGCAGCGTGTGCAGCACGTCGCCAAGGAAGCGGCGATAGGCGGGCATGTCAGCCACGCGCGTCTTGACCAGATAGTCGAAACCACCAGCGACCATGTGGCACTCCAGCACCTCGGATGAACGCCTGACAGCCGCCGCAAACCTCTCGAACGCATCGGGTGTGGTCTTGTCGAGATAGACCTCGACAAAGACAAGCAGCCCCAGCCCCAGCTTCGCCGGATCGAGATGGGCACGGAACTGGGTGATGTAGCCCTCACGCACCAGCCGCTTGAGCCGCTCTCCGGTGGCCGTGGCTGAAAGCCCGACCTTGTCAGCAAGTTCAACGGCCGCAATCCGGCCATCTGCCTGCAGGACCGAGAGAAGCCGCCTGTCGATATGATCCAGCATGAGAAAATCCTGCGATTTGCAACCACCACGGGATTTATCGTGTTTTCAATTCCAAAACAACAGATGAAATACAGGCAAATTTGTCATAAGCTTCAGATCATCACGCCAAACCCATGCAAGGCAGCGTTTCATGTCGTCCAACCTCATGCCAGCCTTCGATGCGCCGTTCGCTGAAGATGACACCACGCTGGCGCGCAAGCTGCTGCACGAAGCCACTCTCGCTCCTGACGCCGAAACCCGCATCGACGCACGGGCGACCCGCCTGATCGAGGCGATTCGCGCGCCATCAGGGGGATTTGCAGGCGGGATTTCAGGCGGCCTGGGCGGCGTCGAGGAGATGCTGCGCGAATACTCGCTCTCCACCAAGGAGGGGCTGGCGCTGATGGTGCTGGCCGAGGCGCTGCTGCGCGTACCGGACAGCGACACCGCTGACAGGCTGATCGAGGACAAGATCGGGCAGGGTGACTTTGCGCACCACGAATCGAAATCCGGTTCGCTGCTGGTCTCGGCCTCGGCCTGGGCGCTTGGCCTGACGGCGCGGATCATCCAGCCCGGCGAGACACCAGAAAGCATTCTGGGCCAGATTGCCAAGCGGCTTGGCGTTCCCGCCATCCGCACCGCCACGAGGCAGGCGATGAAGATCATGGGCTCGCATTTCGTGCTGGGCCAGACCATCGAGGAGGCCCTGCAGCGCGCGGGTTCCGGTTCGGCGCGGGCTTACCGCTACTCATTCGACATGCTGGGAGAGGGCGCACGAACGCAGGCCGATGCAGACCGCTACTGGCGTTCGTATGCGGATGCCATCGAAGCCATCGGCAAGCAGGCCGGCAACGAGCCGTTGCCGGCGCGGCCCGGCATTTCCGTGAAGCTCTCGGCCCTTCATCCCCGCTATGAGGCTGTCAGCGCAGGGCGCGTGATGACGGAACTGGTGCCAAAGGTCATCGCGCTGGCGAAGATGGCCAAGGCGCATGACCTGAACTTTACCATCGATGCGGAAGAGGCAGACCGGCTTGAACTCTCGCTCGATGTCATCGACCGGGTGGTGGCTGATCCCGCCCTGGCCGGATGGTCAGGTTTCGGGCTGGCCATACAGGCCTACCAGAAGCGCTCCGCCGCCGTGATCGACCATATCGCCGCGCTGGCCCAAAGGCATGAGCGGCGTTTCATGGTGCGTCTGGTCAAGGGCGCCTACTGGGACAGCGAGGTCAAACGGGGCCAGGAGCGCGGGCTGAACGGCTACCCGGTGTTCACCAGAAAGGCGATGACTGATCTCAATTATGTGGCCTGCGCCAGGCAGATGCTGGAGCTGCGCCCGCTGATCTACCCACAATTTGCCACCCACAATGCCCTGACCATCGCCACCATCGCGGAAATGGCTGGCGGTGCGGACGGCTATGAGTTCCAGCGCCTGCATGGCATGGGCGAGGCAAGCTACGCGGCGCTGCTGGCTGATGACCGGGGCTTTGCCTGCCGCATCTATGCACCGGTCGGCGGTCATCAGGATCTGCTGGCCTATCTGGTCCGCCGCCTGCTTGAAAACGGGGCCAACTCGTCCTTCGTGAGTGTCGCAGGCGACAAGACCGTTCCGGTTTCAGCCCTGCTTGTCCGCCCTGCGGCCCGCATCGGCAAGGCGGAACATGCCGCCAGCCGCCAGATACCACTCCCAGTTTCGCTTTACGGCACCTCACGCCACAACTCGTCCGGCACCGAATTCGGCCATCGCGCCACGCTTGCCGCCTTCCACACAGAGGTGGTTGACGCGGCGAAGCCGGGTTTTGCCAATGCCTCCGCGCTGATCGGGGGCAAGCCCGTGGCGGGCACCAGCCGCGATGTGCTGTCGCCGATTGACGGCGTGAGGCTGGCAACCGTGACAGAGCCTTCGTCAGCAGAGGCCGCCCGCGCCATGGATGCGGCGCATGCCGGGTTTCGCGCCTGGGCTGCAACCCCCGTGGCTATCCGGGCTGCTGCGCTCGACAAGGCGGCAGAACTGATGGAGGCCCGCCGGGCAAGGTTGCTGGCGCTGCTGCAATCGGAGGCTGGCAAGACCCTTGATGATGCGCTGGCCGAGGTGCGCGAAGCCATCGACTTTTGCCGCTATTATGCCGATCAGGCACGCCTCCAGTTTGGCACGGGTGAGGTGCTTCCCGGACCGACCGGCGAGGACAACCGGTTGTCCTTGCGGGGGCGCGGTGTGTTTGTCTGCATTGCGCCATGGAACTTCCCGCTCGCGATCTTTGCCGGTCAGGCCGTCGCGGCGCTGGTCGCTGGCAATACGGTGGTGGCCAAGCCCGCTCCGCAGACCCCTCTCATCGCGTTCGAGACCACGCGCCTGCTGCACGAGGCCGGCATCCCCGCCAGCGCCTTGCAACTTGTGCTGGGTGATGGAGCCATCGGGGCTGCGCTCGTCTCACACAGGCTGGTCGCAGGCGTCGCCTTCACAGGGTCCACAGCAACAGCCCGGACCATCAACCGGGCTTTGGCCGCAAAGGATGGCCCCATCGTGCCGCTGATCGCCGAAACCGGCGGGCTCAATGCCATGATCGTCGATGCCACGGCGCTGCCCGAGCAGGTTGCCGATGACGTCGTGATGTCGGCCTTCCGTTCTGCGGGCCAGCGCTGTTCGGCGCTTCGGCTGCTCTGCGTGCAGGAGGATGTGGCGGACAAGGTGATCGAGATGATCAGCGGGGCGGCTCGTGAACTCAAGATGGGCGACCCGCGCAACCTGTCCGTCCATGTCGGCCCAGTGATCGACGCTGCCGCCAAGGCGCGGCTTGATGGGCATGTCGCGGCCATGCAGAAAGCCGGACGGGTCAGCCATGCAGGACATGCCCCGCCGGGCGGCACGTTCGTGGCCCCGCACATGATCAATCTCGACAATGTCAGCGACCTGACACAGGAGCATTTCGGCCCGATCCTGCATGTGGTCCGCTACAAGGCGAAGGAGCTTGATGCTGTGATCGACGCCATCGATGCCACCGGATATGGCCTGACGCTTGGTGTTCACTCGCGCATCGAGGAAACGATCCGGCGCGTCATCGCACGGCTGAGTGTCGGCAACATCTATGTCAACCGCAACATGATCGGCGCCGTCGTCGGCGTTCAGCCCTTTGGTGGCTCCGGCCTTTCCGGCACAGGGCCGAAGGCTGGCGGCCCGCACTATCTCGCGCGCTTCGCCACCGAACAGACGGTCACGATCAACACGGCGGCAGCGGGCGGCAATGCGGCACTGATCGCCAGCGGGGATGAATAGAGCATCATGGAACTCCACGCGCCATCGTCAGCAGTTCATGTGCAATCATGTCCGGCACGGCATGATGCGGCATGTGCCCAACTCCGGGCAACGTGATCAGGCGCCCGTTCCCGACTGCTTTCACCAGAGCGCGTGAATGGATATCGGTGCTGACGATGGTGTCGTCCTCCCCGCCGATAGCAACGACCGGCATCGCCAGTTCGCCATATCGTACCTGCTGCGCCTCCACGAAATCATGCACGACCGCGACATCCTGCGCGTTGGCTTCGAATGTGGCTGGCCGGAGCACAAGCCTGATCTGCGCGTTCTCCGCATAGTCGGCCGGGACAGCCTGCGGCGCGAAAACACTGGAGATCGAGCTTTCCAGAACAGCGCTTCCCGCCGGTATGGCGAGAACGCGTGAGAAAACCGGCCCCAGAGCCGGGTTCGATGTAGGATGATAATACCAGCTGATCGCCTTGCCGGGCCATGGATGTGTCACCGCGCCGAGCAGCACCATGCCCGTGATCATCTCGGGCCATTCAAGCGCGATGCGCGTCGAGACCGCACCGGCAAGCGAATGTGCGACGATTGTGAACCGGCTGACCTCAATGGCCTTCATGGCCGCGATGATCGCATCAGCCTGGCGTGCGGGATCTGCCATCTCGCGTCCGCCAAGCCGGTCGCTCCAGCCATGTCCGGGGCGGTCGATGGCGATGATACGGGCCTTGCCCTTGAGGGCCGGGCCCAGCACGGCGAGAAGATCGGCATGCAGGCTCGAAGCCCCATGGATCATCAGCACGACGGGGGCACCGGGAAAGGGCTCGCCGGTGTCAACCAGATGAAGCCGCCCTGCTGGCAGAACGACAAAACGCCCCTGTGCGGGATAGCGGGTTTCTGCAGCCGCACTGACAAAACTGGTCGTGACCCAGCCACCAGCCGCCAGCGCGCCCAGACATGACAGCGTTCCAAGCAGCACGGTGCGGCGTCTCAATCGGACACGGGGTCAGGCATCACGGCCATCGACCGACAGCTTGAGCTTCTCGATCACATCCTTCACGCCGGTGAAGAAGGGATGCAGTTCCTGCACGGCCCTGAAGGCGCTTAGTGCACGCTTCTCGTCGCCTTGCCGCTGGAGGGCAGCTGCAGCCATGCCCAGCGCCATGAAGTGATTGGGTTCGCGCCGCAATGTTTCGCTGAAATCGACCAGGGCGCGCCCATCATCCTGGAGCAGGAAGAACGCCAGCCCGCGCACATGCCAGCCCTCGGCCCAGGCGGGCTGCAAAACGATGATGCGGTCTGTCAGCTCGATCGCCAGGGCGGCATTTCTGGCGGCAAGAGCCTGCCTGGCACGGGCCATGAGGAGATCGGATGTCTCGCTGCCCGAGCGCCCCCAGCGGCGGGCAATCTGGCGGACAACAACCTCTGCTGATTGTGGCGAACCTGCTGTCTTGAGCCGCTCGTAGAGCACATCCAGTGTCGGAGGGGCCTGGACCTGTGGTGCGGGCTGTGCCGGTTTTTCAGGTGCAGGAATTTGTGAAGGAACTTGTGCAGGCACTTGCCCGAGAGCGGGCAAGACCGCGAACACGCAGGCAGCGCCAAGAACACACGATGAGATAGAGGACAGGATGCGTGCCGGATTGACCATCTTGCAAAAGGTAGCTGTCACGCGTTCTCGGTCAAACAAAAACGGCGGCCCTTGCATGAGCCGCCGTCCAAAACCACCAGATCGTGATGAGACCGGCCAATCGCCAGGCATCACGGGATGTCAGGCCTGTTTTGCCTTGAAGCGCTTCTGGGTCTTGTTGATGATGTAGACCCGGCCCTTGCGACGCACGAGCTGGTTGTCACGGTGGCGGCCACGCAGTGACCTCAGCGAATTACGGATCTTCATGACGCCCACTCCTGATGCTGGATGATGCCGCGTGGGCATGTGATGAAAACAATTAAAGACCGCCAGCCAAAGGAGCCAGCGGCCACCTTGCCGTCCGTATCGCGGAAGACAGCCGCGAAGTCAACCATTTCAGGTCAACTTCGTGGCCATCTGATCAGGTCGCCAACCCGTCAAGCCGCATTGCTGCGAGCCGTGGCCAGTGCAGCGACGGCATCCGCGGTTGCGGCCGACAAGGTCCAGCCCAGATGGCCATGGCCGGTGTTGTAGAGGACGCGCGGGTTCTTGCCCCGCATCACGCGCGGCATCATGTCCGGCATCATCGGCCTCAGGCCTGCCCACGGAACGGCCTGCCGCGTGCTCATGCCGGGGAAGTGCATCCGGCACCACGAGATCAGCGGCTCGATCCGCTCGGCGCGGATGTCCTTGTTGATGCCGTTGAATTCGGCGGTCCCCGCGACCCGGAACCGCGTCAGGCCAAGGCGGCTGGTGACGATCTTGGCCTTGTCATCGAGCAGGCTGACCCATGGCGCGGCCTTCTGGTCCTCCGGCTCTGGCAGGTTGACAGTGATCGAATAACCCTTGACCGGATAAACATTGACCCGGTCGCCAAGGCTGGACGCAATATCGCGCGACAACACGCCGGAGCAGACCACGACCTTGTCGAACCGGCTGAGCTCCTCGGGCCATTCGGCCTCATCAAGGCGCGGCTCGCTCGACTGGTGCCTGATGGTGACCGAGTCATCGGCGGCGCTCACCGAAAGCACGATCGTGCCGAGCTTCATCACGACGCCCAGCCGCTTGCAGGCATCGGCCAGCCCGTTGGTGAATTTGTGGATGTCGCCAGTGAAATCGGACGGTGTGTAAAAACCGCCGTAGATATCGCCCTTGAGCGCGGGTTCGATGGTGGCAATCTCCGCCGGAGTCACGGCGCGGCGCTCAAGACCGCCTTTCGCGAGCAGCGCCGTGGTTTTCGCAGCAACGTCGAAATCCGCCTTGGTCTGGTAAAAGTGCAGGATGCCGCGTTCTTCGCAGTCAAAATCGATGCCGGCCTCCTCGGCCATTTTCGTGAGGTGCGCGCGGGCCTCGATGGCAAGGCGCACCGTGGTGACGGTGTTTTGCTCGCTTCTGGGGATGGCTGCGATGAACTCGGCCATCCATGACAGCTTGTGCCAGGAAGGTGTCGGGTTCACCAGCAGCGGCGCGCCGGGCGTGAACATCCACTTCATGCCCTTCCAGACCGTGGCCCACGAGTTCCAGACCTCGGCATTGGAGGCGGAGAGCTGCCCGCCATTGGCAAACGATGTTTCCATCGCGGCGTAGGGATGCTTGTCGAACAGCGTGACGATGCAGCCGCGTTTGACCAGATTGTAGGCGGTGGTGGTTCCGGTGATGCCGGCGCCGATGACGGCAACACGGAGGTTCGAGACTTCACGCATGGCGCTCTCCTTCCCGCATCGCGGGATTGAACGCCCCCTCTGTCATTGGCCTGAGAGTATCACCGGACGCTCACCACGAGCACTCGGCTTACACCATCGGCGGGAGCTGAGGCTCCGCTTTTCAGAGTTCAAACATGATCAGCGGTCCGGTGGCCTGAGAGTTTCCGGGGCGGTTGCTCCTTCGGCGATGCAAGCAAGGTGCCAGCATCTCTCCCGCTGATGGCGATTTTGATAGCAGATCGGGCCAAGAGAGCAAGCGAGAGAGCAAGCAAGAGAGCAAGGAAGCAGGAGGGACATGGCCACCTTTCAACCGGTCAAGTCAGGTTCCTGACCGCAAAGGCACTCACCATCATGCCGAACACGAACAGCGGCACGCCAAAGCCGCTGTACCAGAGGGCTTTCTCGACCGGAGCTTTCATGAAACGCAGCATCATCACCAACTGTGCTGCCAGGAATAACGCGACAATACCCGCATGGATCGGCGCATCCCAGTAAAGTAGACATCCGATCACGACAATCTGCGGCGCTGCCATCACGGCGGAGGCGACCCTTGCCGCACCATCTGCGCCGAGCAGGACGGGAAGCGAGTTGATGCCCATCAGCGCGTCACCCCTGATCGACTTGAAATCGTTGAGGGTCATGATGCCATGGGCACCGACACTGTAGAGAAAGGCGAGGAGCAACACAGGCATGGGCGGCAGTGCGCCACCCAGCATCGCCGCCGCGCCGGTGATCCAGGCCAACCCTTCATAGGAAAAACCGCAGGCGGCGTTTCCAAGCCAGCCATTCTGCTTCAGCCTGAGCGGCGGGGCACTGTAAGCCCAGGCCAGGAACAGCCCCACGATCGCGGCGATGAACACCCATGGCCCGAGTGTCGATGCCACGGCCAGTGACAATCCCGTCCAGATGATCGCGATATACAGGCCCCACGCACCGGGAATACGGCCAGACGGGATCGGCCTGTGAGGCTCGTTGATGGCGTCGACATCCCGGTCATGCCAATCGTTGATGGCCTGGCTCATGGCGCAGACGAGTGGCCCGGCCAGGATGACCCCGACCAGCGCCACATGCCAGTTTGGAGCAAGGGGCACGCCTGACGAAATCACACCGCAGGCAAACGCCCACATCGGCGGAAACCAGGTGATCGGCTTCAGAAGTTCGAGGACCGCGGAAGGTGCAGGATAGATGGCAGTGCGCGTCGGCATCGGAACCCTTGTGAGGTGACAGGATAGATCTGCAGCCAGGATGACAGCGATGGTCCTGCACCATGACCCTGTTCAGGGCGCTGCTGCAGGCATGTGTGCCAAGCGGCGGGCCGTGGCGCAAGGCATCCATGGGCGGGCGTGAAAATGAGCTCCAGCAAAATGAGCCTGCGCAAAAAACAGACGCTCGGATATTGCGGCATTGTGATGATCGACGAAACTGCACGCCGACAAGCCTCTTCGCGCATGCCCGCTCTGATCAGCCTTGATCAATCTGAAAAACGATAGACAGGTTGCCCGAAAGCGATAGATTTAGACAAAAGCAGGTGAAAATGCCTGAAAATTCAACAATCCTTGGGAGGATAACATGAAGCGTCTATTCATCGGAACGGTTTCCGCACTTGCTCTGATGCTGCCAGGGGCAGCCATGGCGCAGGAAACCATCAAGGTCGGCATCTTGGTCGCTCTCGAAGGTGCGTTTGCGGCAGGCGGCGCTGATGGCGTGCGCAACGTCGAGCTGGCGCTCAAGCAGGTCAACAACATGGCCGGCGGCAAGAAGATCGAGATCGTTGTCGCCCCGACAGACACGACCGTCGACACGGCCATCCGCCAAGCCCGCAAGCTGATCGAGCAGGACAAGGTTGACATCATCCTTGGACCACTGTCGGGCTCGGAAGGCATCGCCATGCGCGACTATGCCAAGACAGTCCCCGGAAAGACGGTGATCAACGGTATTTCGGGCGCACTGGAAACCACCTGGGTCGATCCGGCCAAGAATTTCTTTCGCTTCAACCTTGATGGCGCGCAGTGGGGCGCAGGCCTCGGCACCTATGTGGTCAAGACCAAGGGCTGGAAGCGGATTGCCACCGTGTCCGCGGATTATTCGTTTGGCTACACCAATTTTCTCGGTTTCGCGACTGACTTCTGCAAGGCTGGTGGCGACATTGTCGAGCGGCTCTGGGTTCCACTCGGTTCTGCCGACTTTGCCGGCGTGATCGCCAAGCTGCCTGACAATGTCGATGCGATCTATCTGGGCCTTGGCGGCACGGACGCAATCAACTTCCTCAACCAGTACCAGCAGGCCGGAACCAAGATCAATCTGATCGGCGGCACCATCATGGCCGACCAGACTGTCCTGACCTCGCGCGGCAAGGCCAAGGAAGCCCTCATCGGCACGCCGATCTCCGGGCCGATCGCCAATGATAATCCGGCGCCTGAATGGACCGGCTACGTCAAGGCCTACCAGGACGCTTTCCCGGCAGACAAGCGCTTCCCCACGCCGTCCCTGTTCGGGGTTGGCTATTACAATGCAACGCTTGCCATGATCGCTGGCCTCAATGCCGTCAGCGGTGACCTCAGCGGCGACCAGGCCAAGTTTCATGCGGCCCTCTCGACACTGAAGCTCAAGACGCCTTTGGGTGAGGTTTCACTCAACGAGAACCGCCAGGCCACCGGTACGGTTTTCATCAATGAAGTGGTTGATGGACCCGGCGGCAATCTCGCCATCAAGAATGTTGGCAAGGTCGATGGCGTGACCCAGACACTCGGCATGACACCGGCGGCGTTCAGGGCCATGGGCCTGCCATCCCGCACATCGCCAGACTGCAAGATGCTGCGCGGCGGCTGAGCCGGCATCATCGGCCCAGGATACGTCCGCCCGTCAATCATATCGCCATCAGATCGACCCGAACTGATGGCGGTATGCGCTTTTCCCGGACAGGCACTGGCACCGGAACGCCGATACCGGCAACGCCACGGTTTCCACTGGCGAGATGACCACTTGCCAGACACCTGCATTGACATAAACTCATGCCAAAGCTGCGCCACAAGAGTGCAGGAAGGAGGAACATGAGTTCAGCTGTCGCCGTGTTTCACGGTCCATTCGGGCGGGTTTGCCTTTATCACATGGACCGTACAATGGTGCCCCACGCACACCGCGAAGGGCATCTGATCTTTCATGTGCAGGGTCCGGCAGGTGAAGTGGTCGTGGATGGCAAGGCCTATCCGCTGAAAGCTGGCGAGGCCGTTGCCGTGAGCCCGTGGCAAGGCCACTACTATCGCGCAACTGACGGGACCACGCCGACGCTCGCACTTGTGCTTTACGTGAAGCCTGCATGGTTTCTGGAAGCAAGCCGAGGCTCGACATCGTCGCTCAGGTTCGGACGGGTCGGGATCGATGTGACCGAGCGGCTTGCGCGGCTTGTGCGTGCCAATGCCGCCGCAATGCTCGATCCGGAAATGAATGACCCAAGGATCGAAGACCAGCTCTGTTCGTTGACACAAGGTTGCTTTGACCAATCATGGCACTGGGTACGGACCACCGCTGGCTTGGGCGGGCAGGCATCTGACATGATCAGTGCAGCCCCCGCGCGCGATTTCAGGGTACGCAATGCCCTTCGCCTGCTGCTGATGCGCGTTTGCGAGCCCTTCGACCTGAACCATGTTGCCCGTGAGGTCGGCTTGTCGAGGCCCCATTTTTACAAATTGTTTCGGCAGCAGGTCGGTGTCACGCCCAACATCTATCTCAATTCACTCCGGATGGAGCGCGCCATTGACAGGCTCACGGGCTCAAGGGAGGCCGTTGCGGACATCGGACTTGATCTGGGCTTTTCCA
>JANMIB010000262.1:0-1644 GCA_031375605.1 Allobosea sp.
GCGTGGCCATGTCCTTGACGGCGCGCATGAAGGGGCTGCCGCCGACGCGCGTGTAGCGCTCCAGCGAAGCCTTTGCATCGGCTGACGTCATCATCTTGCCGTTGTGGAAGCGCGCTTCGCGAAATGTGAACGTATAGGCCAGACCGTCCGGCGATATCGTCCAGCTTGTCGCGAGGTCGCCGATCACATTGGCATTCTCGTCCCGCGTGACGATCATCTCCCAGATGTGCAGGGAAATGTTCCGGGTGGCCTGGGCTGTGGTCGTCATGCCGTCCAGGGTCGGCGGCTGGGCCTGTTGGGCCATCACGATGTCACCGCCCCGGCGTTGGGCAAAGGCGGGATCAGCGGCAAGAGGCAAGGCCGCGAGCGCGGCGACCGCTGCGCCGAATTTCAGCGAAATCCGAAATCTGGTCATGTGTCCGGTCTCCTTTGGCCAGGTGATGGTGACAATGTCAGGTCGCGTAGTCTGGCTCTTCGCGATCCAGGGTCCGTTTGTAGGCGGCGAATTCCAGTGCGGCGTCCCACACGTCACCGAATGGGCCGTCGTGATGTTTGCGCTGATTGTCCGGCAAGCGGCGCAGGGGCCGTCCGTGGCAGGCGGCCAGGTTCTGCCACATGGCGGAGCGCTCGATGGCGGCAAGCTCGCAATAGGCGTCGGCAGCGCTGGGGCCGACGGTCGTCAGGCCATGGCTGCGCATCACCAGCGATGTCTTTGCGCCCAGCAGCCGCGCGATCCTGTCGCCCTCGTCGTCGTCAAGGACCGTGCCGTTCATGGCATCGTCATAGGCAATGCGGTCGTTCAGGGTGAGGTCGTTGAAATGGGCCAGCTCAAGCCGCCCGCCCTCGATGAGCGAAAGCGCCGTCGTGTACGGCGGATGCACATGCAGCACGACCTGCGCCTGGGGATGCATCAGGTGGATGCGCGCATGGATGTGGTGCGCAACCTTGCGCAGCTCGCCACGGCCCGAAACGACATTGCCGTGAAGGTCGCACACGATCAGGTCGCTTGCCCGCAGCTCGCTGAACAGCATGCCGCGCGGATTGATCAGCATGTGTTGCGTGCCGGGGATCATCCCGCTGTTGTGGTTGCCGGTGGCCTCGTTCCATTTCTCGCGCGCGCACAGCCGAAACGTCGCGGCCAGATCGCAGCGGGTGGCCCACTCCGCGGCGTCTTTGCTTGTCTGTTCCTGCCGTTGGGCCATTGTGTCTTCCGTTCCGCTGTCTGTTCCGCTGTCCGTTGCGCGATCGTGCGCCGGCAATGAGGTCGCCTTCAGATGTTCGGGGTCCGGTAGAGGGACTTGCCCCCCACCTTGATGTCGATGTCGAGCAGGTAGCGGCGGATCCCCTCGGGATTGATCTCGATCCCGAGTCCCGGCGCGTCCGGCGCCCGGATCTCGCCGTCAGCGTTCCGCATGAGTTTGTTGGCCGTGAAGGCCCCCGCCACCGCCTTGGGAGCGGCCGGGTATTCGCAGATGCGGTGGCCCTCGAGACCGGCATAGGGCTGAAGTGAGGCGGACAGCGCCAGGTGAGAGGTGAACGTATGGTTCACGTAGGTCACGCCGCGCCTGGCAGCATAATCCGCCACCCATTTCGCCGGGCCGATCCCGCCGATGCGCCCACAGTCGATCTGGATGAAGCCGACGG
>JANMIB010000374.1:0-9007 GCA_031375605.1 Allobosea sp.
ATGAAACAGGCGGCCAGGCGGCCAAGCCCGCCATTGCCGAGCGCCGCATCGGGTTCCAGTGCCTTCAGGCGTTCAAGGTCGATGCCCAGCCCGGACAGCGCAGTCCGTGCGGTCGCGGTCAGTCCCAGATTGCCAAGCGCATCACTCAGCAGCCGCCCGATCAGGAACTCCAGTGACAGATAATAGACGCGCTTTCGGCCATCGGCATAGACCTTCTTCGTCGTCTCCATCCATGGATCGACCATCTGGTCGCGCGTGGCAAGCACGGTGGCGATCAGCCAGTCCCGGTCCGAGGCGCTCTCTGCGTCCTTGCCCACATCATATGTCAGCTTGCGCAGGATCGACTGGCCAAACACACTCGCGGCATCGGTGCTTGCGTCGGTCTCATGGACATTCGGCACGATATGAGGCGCAGGTTTTGAAGACATTGACAGCACACAGTTCACGAGGGGAGTGTCGGCGAGCAAAGAAGACCAGATCAGTTTCAGAAAGCCTGCCGGGCTTGCGGCGCAAGTCCGACCATGATGATAGCCGAGGTTGATGCGCAGGGCGATAGATCTCTGTGCCTGCGCCAGCAGGGTGCACGTCACAGTTCGGCAGATGCCGTCCAGCCACCCGACAGCCGGTAGGACAAACCTGCGCTGACCCCTGTCACGCCCAGATCTGCCGTGAAGCCCATCGTGTCGATGTCCACCGGGCTGGCAGAGCCAGCATAGGTCCAGGCACCGGTCTGGTTGAAGGCCCAGCGGCCGTTGACAGGTGTTCCGACTGTCCCCGCGAGGAGAACCACGGTTGGTGCCGCGCGCATGGATGTCTGAAAGCTGACACGCTGGCTGGCCAGAAGCGTTGCAGTCACGGCTGCCCCCGTCATGCCCGTGCCAGGCTGGCCATTGGCTGGTGTCGTGTCGATGGCGTGGCTCTTGCTGAAATAGCGTTGGCACAGGGCAAGTTCGGCAGCCATGTGGCGAGCGGACCATGGCGTTGCAAGAGCACCGGCCTCCAGCTTGATGTTGCGAAAGCTCGCCGTTCCGGAGGCAGATGCCAGCGTGAGGCTGAGATCACCTGTTGCACCAGCGGGAATCGCAAGCTGGGCCGAACGGCGGCCAGCACCAGCCGGAATGGTCGAGCTGACACCGGCCATGCTCACGATCATGTTCGCCGAGACATCCTGCGCGGACACCGTGACCATTTGTCCTGCCAGCGTGCCGGCACCCCACAGGTTCGTCTCGACGACCTGAACCAGAGCGCCGGAGGCGAGCGTGACGAGGTTGGTGACATCTCTGGAAACACTGGCCCCGGCTGGCCCGGCCCGCCAGCGATCAAAACCGTATGCGTTGGCCGCCAGCGATCCACCGGCAAAGCGGCGCTGGTTGATGGCAAGATCACCATTGATCAAAAGATTGGGCGCTCCGGCGGAACTGGCGGCCTTCTGCCAGGCGCTCCCGGAAAACACGAGCAAGGACTGATCATCGCCGGACCAGACCACCCAGCCTTTCGCCGGAGCATGAAAGCGCCATCCACCATCCTGCCAGACGGCAATGGCGTTGACATGAGCCGTCCACGATCCGGTCGCCCCTGACGGCACGATGAAGCGTTCGCCTTCGCCTGCCAAGGGAGGAGTGCCTGCCTCGGGGCGTGCAACGCTGCAATGCACAAGCTGGTCAATCATCAGGACCGCTTCGTTGACCGTGACATGCTTTTGCGCCTGGGAGGCCGCGAGAAAGGGGAGTTTGAGATTCTGCGTTTCCGTCATGGCCAACAACCTTGTGTGATAGGAATCCTCTGATGTTGTCGTTATAAGAATAATATCCTATATTTGTCAAGATCACGCCAGCCGACATGGCTCGTGAAAACGATCAGGTTTGGCTGTCGCATCAACAATGTGAGGGTCGGCAATGCAGTTTCAGAGTTGAGCTTGAAAGGTTGCCCGTGTGCCGCCCAGCCCCGAGCAGGATATCAGCTCGGGGCTGTTCCCGTCTGACGACGCGGCAGGACTGTAATAGTTGCAGGCTTGCCTGCATCAGCAAGACCGCCCTCCTCACGCACCAGTTCCGGCACGATCATCTTCACGCCGCTGACGCCAAGGGTAGCGTCTCCAGCCATGATGGCCGCCTCGATCACGTCAAGCGCACGGGACATCGTTTCGGGATTGACCGGACGATAGCCTGCAACCTGCAGCCAAGTGTTGTCTGTTGGCTGCAAAACTTCGCTTGAGGCGAATGTCTCCTCGTAAAGCTTCTCGCCTGGTCTCAAGCCAATGAACTCGATCTTGATGTCCTCATTGGGTTTCAGGCCGGAAAGCTGGATCATCCGCCGCGCCAGATCGACGATGCGGATGGGCTTGCCCATGTCGAGCACGAAAATGCGTCCCCTGTCCGACGCTGCCGCCATGCCGCGCACACAGGCTGCGATCACCAGCCTCACCGCTTCGGGGATGGTCATGAAATAACGCTCGATGTCCGGATGCGTGACTGTGATCGGGCCTCCCTTGGCGATCTGCCGGGTGAACAGTGGCACGACCGAGCCGGCCGATCCAAGCACGTTGCCGAACCGGACAGTCATGAAACGCGTGCGTGCCGATGTCCGGTCGAGAAGCTGGCAATAGGCTTCGGCAAAACGCTTTGAGGCACCCATGACATTGGTCGGATTGACCGCCTTGTCTGTCGAGATCATCACGAACGCATCGCAGCCGGCAGCAAGCGCCGCATCAGCGACATTCCGCGTTCCGACGATGTTGGTGCGCATGCCCTCGAGCTGGTTCGCTTCGACCAGCGGAACATGCTTGAGCGCTGCGGCATGAAAGACCAGATCGGGTTTTTCATGTGCCATCACACGGTCAACAGCCGCACGGTCACGGACATCGCACAGCACCGCCGAGCGCGACAGGCCGACGAACCTTTGTGCCATGTCGCCGTCAATCATGTAGAGGTTGTATTCGCCCTGATCCACGAGCGTGATGTGCCGGATCCCGAGAGCCGCAACCTGCTGGCAGATTTCCGAACCGATCGAGCCTCCGGCGCCTGTCACCAGCACACGCTTGCCGACGAACTGGTTGGAGATGCTGGATGTGTCGACATTGATGTTGGTGCGGCCCAGAATATCCTCGATGTTGATTGTCTGCGGCGCCGCGGGAGCATCGGTGTTGAGGAAATCCGAAAAATGAGGAATCTGCAGCGTCGTGATGTTCAGGCTCGCGGCGGCTTCAACGATGCGCTCGATTTCCTCGACGGGGGGATGGGGCAGGGCGATGATGATCTTGCCGATGTCACGGCCCCGCTCGCGCTGCCGTTCGACGATTGCCGTGAGATCGGGCAATGTCCCGAGCACCGGCACATCATAAAGTGTCCGATTGGCATGGCTCTCCCGGTGGGCGATGATGCCTACGGGATTCATCGGCAGGCTGTGCTCTCGCCTGGCCTGCCGGATGAAATTGGCGCTGGCATCGCAATATCCGTACAGCAGAACGGGTTCCGACCTGGACGTGTGCCTGCGGCTGATCGACGGCACTTTCTCCTTGAAGATCCTGTAGATGACGCGTGGGCCGGCCATGAGCACCAGCAAGGTGACGAAGCTGAGCGGCAGGAGCGAGCGCGGGAAGCCGTCAAGTGACCCGCCGATCACGGCCCCGACAGCGCCCGCCATCACGGCGATCACGGCACATTTGACGATCGCGATCAGGTCTTCAAGCGAGGCGTAGCGCCACGAGCCGCGGTTCAGGCCAACCAGCATGAGAGATAGGAAACCGGCCACGAAAAAAGGCAGTGCGAACCAGAGGAAGCTCTGCTCGAGTGCAGGAAAATCGCCTACTCTGAAAACATAGGCCAGAACTGGCGCACATATCAGTGCAAGGCTGTCATTGAGCATGCCGACAGCGCGTTTGTAGTGTGTGCGACCGGGCCTAGATGGAGCAGATTCAGGCACGCTACTCATGGCTCGCAGGCCCCAATTCGCTGGAACAGATCATCGATCCTGCCATCAACCGGGACAGGTTGATGATCATAGCCAAAACCCAAACCGGGCGGGGTGATGACATCTTCCCTTAAGTTATGCAACGGAGGCATGGCGCATGTCAATTTTCAAATGAACATTCCTGTTTTGGCCGTGGTCTTTGTTCCGTTGCTGTCGTGTTCATGGGCCAGCTAACGATGATCAACCTGAATCTTCGAGTATAGGTAAGCATGGAGATCTACAAAGTTCATGTCTGGACGTTTTCCATTGGTGAAACAGCCCGCACGCTCATGACATCAGATGCCCAGTTTCTTCCGGCGTTGGCCAAGCGTGCGCAGGCGCAGGGCATTGAGCTTGATGAAGCCTGCCGCATCGCGGTGATCGTAGGCCACAGCGCCTTCCTCAAAGGTCACCAGATCCTGGTCATACAGCGAATAGGCGCTTGTGCGGCCGATCACGATGGTGTTGCCCTTGTAGAGCTTGAGCCTGACGGTGCCCGTGACAAACTCCTGGCTCTTGTCGATCAGACACTGCAGCATTTCGCGCTCTGGCGAGAACCAGAACCCGTTGTAGATCAGCTCGGCATATTTCGGCATCAGCTCTTCCTTGAGATGCGCCGCGCCGCGATCCAGTGTGATGCTCTCGATGGCACGGTGCGCCACATGCAGGATCGTGCCGCCCGGAGTCTCGTACATGCCGCGTGATTTCATGCCGACAAAGCGGTTCTCGACGAGGTCCAGCCTGCCGATGCCGTTGATCTTGCCCAAACGGTTGAGTTCGGTCAGCAGCGTGGCTGGCGACATGGCCATGCCGTTGATGGCGACAGCATCTCCCTCCTTGAAGTCGATGCTGATCGTTGTGGCAATGTCCGGCGCAGCCTCCGGACCATCCGTGCGCGAATAGACATAGTCGGGAACCTCGACGCCGGGGTCTTCCAGCACCTTGCCTTCGGAGGAGGCGTGCAGCAGGTTTGCATCGACCGAAAACGGTGCCTCGCCGCGCTTGTCCCGCGCGATGGGGATCTGGTGCTGTTCTGCGAAGGCGATGAGTTGCTCGCGCGAGCGAAGATCCCACTCACGCCACGGCGCGATGATGGTGATGTCAGGCTTCAGTGCGTAGTAACCCAATTCGAACCGCACCTGATCGTTGCCCTTGCCCGTCGCACCGTGGGACACCGCATCGGCACCCACCATGTCGGCTATCTCGATCTGGCGCTTGGCAATCAGCGGACGGGCGATGGATGTGCCGAGCAGATAAACCCCTTCATACAGGGCATTGGCGCGGAACATCGGGAACACGTAGTCCTTCACGAAGGTTTCGCGCAGGTCATCCATGAAGATGTTCTCGGGCTTGATGCCCAGAAGAAGGGCTTTGTCACGGGCAGGCCCAAGTTCCTCGCCCTGGCCAAGGTCTGCGGTGAAGGTCACGACCTCGCAGCCATATGTCGTTTGAAGCCATTTCAGGATGATCGAGGTGTCGAGGCCACCCGAATAGGCAAGAACAACTTTCTTCACAGGCTTGTGGGTCGCAGTCATCGGGATGTCTTCCGGCAGCAGGCGGCGGCGAACGAATGATGCGGCGGCCCTGGGTTTGGATGGTCTTGCTTCGTGCGGTAGCCGAACACGCGCGGTTGCGCAACACAGCGCGCGCATGTCGCAGTCTTGCAGAGCGGCGCATCTGGCTTAATGTAGATCGCGAATCTTGAGAGGTGCCCATGCCAAACCGGCCGTCACTGGACTTCTGGTATGATTTCGCCTCGTCCTATTCTTATCTGTCTGCCATGCGCATTGAGCAGATGGCGCAAGAGGCCGGCGTGGATGTTCGCTGGCGGCCCTTTTTGTTGGGGCCGATCTTTGCCGCCCAGGGCTGGAACAACTCTCCGTTCAACCTGTTTCCTGCCAAGGGCAAGTACATGTGGCGTGACATGGAACGCCGTTGCCAGAAATATGGTCTTCCGCTGAAGCGGCCTGCGCCCTTTCCGCAGAATTCGCTGAGTTGTGCCCGTTTAGCTCTTGCAGGGCGCGATGCGGGCTGGACCCCGGCCTTCACCAGATCCTGCTACCACATCCAGTTTGGCGAAGGCCGTTCCATCCAGGAAGAGCCGATCATCGTGGAAGCGCTGCGCGCTGCCGGTGTCGATGCCCAAGGTGCACTGACCCTGTCCAAGAACGAAGACATCAAGGGTCGCCTGAAGGCCGAAACCGAGCTGGCGAAATCGCTTGGCATCTTCGGCGCACCTGCTTTCGTGACACAGGATGGCGAGATGTTCTGGGGCAATGACAGGCTCGAAGACGCGATCGAATGGGTCAGGCAATAGTTTATTTGGCCTTGTCGATCTCGCGTTCGATCTCATCAGGCGCAAAACGGTAGTCGCGGGAGCAGAACTCGCACGTGACCTGCACGGTGCCGTCATCGGCAATCATCGCACTGCGGTCCGCAGGTGCAAAATTGCGCAACATGGCCATGATGCTGCCTGACGAACAGCGGCAGTGTTCACGCACGCTGGCCGTGTCGAACACGCGTGCGCCGCGCTCGTGGAACAGGCGGTAGATCAGCTGTTCGCTGTCAAGCAGCGGATCGACCAGTTCATGATCCTCGACCGTGTCGACAAGGGCGCGCGCTTCGGTCCAGGCATCGTCGGTCACGCCGTCCGGGTCACGCTCCTGGGTGGCTCTCCCCTTCGGATCATCACCCGGATCAAGGTCCTGTTGCCTTTGCCTGTCTGGCGAGGTCGGCAGGAACTGCACCATGATGCCGCCTGCCCGCCAGCTTTCGCCCTGACTGCCGACGACCCGCGCGGTTGCCAGCCGGAGCCGGGTGGGGATCTGCTCGGACTGGCGGAAATAGCGGTGGGCTGCATCTTCAAGTCCATCCTCGCCATCCAGCGGCACGACGCCTTGATAGCGCGAGACATGGCTGCCCTGGTCGATGGTCATGCCAAGATAGCCCGAGCCCAGCAACTGCGCCGTGCTGGTCTTCTGTTCCATCACCGCTTGCCCGAGTTTGGCAGCATCGAAGCGCGCAACAGCACGGATCTTGTCCGGCGTGTCGAAATCCACGACCAGCATCTCGATGGCACCATCGGACTTGGTCTGAAGTTGGAAGCGACCGTCATACTTGAGCGTGGTGCCGAGCAGGGCTGTCAGCGCCACAGCTTCGCCCAGAACGCGCGCCACCGGCTCCGGATAGCCATGCCGGTGCAGGATCATGTCGAGGGCCGGGCCGAGGCGGACGATCCGCCCGCGCACATCCAGTTCCTCCACGGTGAAGGGGAGAACGCGGTCATCCATCATCAGGGGGTTGGCATCATCCATCCGTGATCAGGCCTGCACTTGCCCGAAGCACCAGGCGAGGATCGCCTTTTGTGCATGCAGCCTGTTCTCGGCTTCGTCATAGACCACGGATTGTGCGCCATCCATCACCTCGTCGGTGACCTCCTCACCACGCGAGGCAGGCAGGCAGTGCATGAACACGGCATTGCGTTCCGCCCGGTTCATCAGCTTCCCATCCACCTGATAGGGCCTGAGCAGATTGTGTCTGTTGCCTTCCTTGTCGCCCATCGAAACCCAGCAATCGGTGATGACGCAATCCGCGCCTTCGACCGCTTCTTCAGGGCGGGCTGTCAGTGTCAGCTTCGCGCCATTGTCCTGCGCCCAGGCCAGCAGAGGGGCCGCTGGCTTCAGCTCGGCCGGGGTTGCGATATGCAGGTCGAAGTCAAAGCGCCCTGCGGCATGAATCCACGAGGTCAGCACATTGTTGCTGTCGCCGGTCCAGGCAATCTTGCGCTTGTGCAGAGGGCCGCGATGCTCCTCGAAGGTCATGATGTCGGCCATGACCTGGCAAGGATGAGATGTCTTTGTCAGGCCGTTGATCACCGGCACCGTGGCAAACTCGGCGAACTCGCGCAGCTGGTCATGATCGAGCATGCGGATCATGATGCCATCGACATAGCGCGAGAACACGCGCGCCGTATCGGCCACGCTTTCGCGCTCGCCAAGCTGGATCTCGCGCCCGGTGACGAACATCGGGGTGCCGCCAAGCTCATGGATGCCGACCTCGAACGAGGCGCGGGTGCGCAAGCTGGGCTGATCGAAAATCATGGCCACGACCTTGCCGTCCAGCACCTTGTCGGCGTGGGCGGCAGCGCTGCGGCGGCGCGATTTGATATCGCGCCCCGCATCGAGCATGGCCCTCAGTTCCGGGCCTGAAAAATCGGAAAGATCAAGGAAATGGCGCAGCATCACCGCACTCCGGATACACGATTGGGGGGCAAGGCTTATGACACCGGCAAGGCTTATTCTGCGGCAGCGCGGGACAGATCGGTCTCGATGGCGAGCGCAGCCTGTTCAAGCCGCGCCATGGCTTCGCCAAGATCGGCTTCCGTGATGGTCAGGGGCGGTATGAGCCGCACCACATTGTCGCCCGCACCGACCGACAGCAGGCCCACCTTGCGCGCGGCTGCCTGGAACTCGGTGTTGGGCACGCGGGTTTTCACGCCGATCAGCAAGCCCTGGCCGCGCACGCCCTCGATCACCTTGGGGTGGCTGTCCGCGAAGGCCGCAAGCTTTTGCTTGAACGAGAGCGCCACCTTGTTGACGGCGTCGATGAACCCTTCTGCCAGCACCACATCGAGCACGGCGTTGCCCACGGCCATGGCCAGCGGATTGCCGCCAAAAGTCGTGCCGTGCGTGCCTGCCACCATGCCGACGGCAGCTGCTTCCGTGGCCAGGCATGCGCCCATCGGAAAACCGCCGCCGATGCCCTTGGCGATCGACATGATGTCAGGCGTGATGCCGCTCCATTCATGGGCAAACAGCTTGCCGGTGCGGCCAACGCCTGTCTGCACCTCGTCCATGATCAGCAGCAATCCATGCTCGTCACACAGCTCGCGCAGGCCGCGCAGGCAATGGTTGGGCACAGGCCGCAGACCGCCTTCACCCTGAATGGGTTCGATCATGATGGCGGCGGTTTCAGCTGTGATCGCAGCTTTGAGGGCGTCATGGTCGCCAAATGGAACTTGATCAAAGCCATCGACCTTGGGGCCAAAACCCTCCAGATA
>JANMIB010000391.1:0-3194 GCA_031375605.1 Allobosea sp.
TGATCTCCTGCACCCGGAGCCTTTCACGGCAGGTGCCGACCCTGCGCCCTACGTGCCCGCTCCAGGCAGCGGATCTTTGCCAACCGGCAAAAGCGGCTTTCGCCGCAAGATGGCAGCGCTGGGGATGGAAGCTGCCGGCAAGCTTGCCGAGCAGATTGCCTCCGCCCCCGGCATTGATGGCATGTTGAATGACATGGTCCAGGCGAAAGCACCCGATCTGTTCCGTTACCAGACTGAACCGGCCCTTCGTGCCAGTATACGGGCTCGTCTCGCAGACCTTCTCATCGCGGCGAGTACCGCACATGCGAGCATCACCCTGATTGCTCATTCGATGGGTTCGATCATTGCCTACGATGTCTTGCGCGCCAATCCGGCCCTGTCGGTCGGTCATCTGATCACGATTGGCTCGCCGCTCGGCCTTGGCGACATCAAGCGGCATTGCCGTCTGGAATTCGGCGCACCGGCTGTGCCTGACAATGTGGGGCGCTGGACAAATCTGGCTGATCCGCGCGACCCGATCACGGCGCTTGATGTGCGGCTTCGATCAGACTACCGGGCCAGCGGAAGCGGTGTCCGGATCACGGACATGCCCGTGTTCAACGGCTACCTCAGCCCTTTGCAGAAGGCGAACCCGCACAAGATCTATGGCTATCTGCGCACGCCAGAAATGGCCCGTCTGATCAGCGAAACCAGGCTGTGAAACATCAGCCATCATCAGGCGCAAAAGCGCAGGAATTCCGTGCGATGGCGACTGAGAGGATGGGGCATCGGCGCACTTGTCTGTGGCCGACTTGCGCTGTTTGACAGATCAACACGCCAACTCAGGCTGGGCGCTGAGGAGCGCATCAACTCCTGCATCTGCCCGACAGTAATCTCGCCGAGCACTGATTGTTGGGCATTTGTGATTCCTGGGGCACGCTCGGCAGACGCCATGGCGCTGACCGACCCAGATGACAGATCAATCCGCAGGCGACGCTCTCCAAGATCGGCCACCGGATTGGAGACGATCACCTGCGCGATGCCCGGCAGGCGAACGCCGCACACGAACATGATCGTTGGTGGCGCACCAGGCTCAGGCACCAGCGCAAGGGTTGCCGTGCCTGCCATCGTCGACAAGGTCCAGCGATCCCGCTGGTCGGCAGGCACCTGTGCCTGAAGCTGGCCAGTCAGCGCCGAACCACTCAGCAAGGCTGCGGAACAGGCCAGGACGCGGATGTGGGTCGTGCGGGACATTGGGCTGTCTCCTGTTGAGAGGCGCAACCCTAGATATAATTTGTTGCAGTTATACTAACCACAGGTTGTGGTCACAATCTGCAACAACCCCGTCAATCTCCTGCAATCTCGCCATCACCGTTAGCTTCACCACCTTCATCGGTGATATGCTCGACGCTGACCACACGCTCGCCGTCTGCCGTGTTGAACACGATCACGCCCTGGGTGGAACGCCCGGCAACACGGATGCCCGCAACCGGCACGCGGATCAATTGGCCACCATCTGTGACCAGCATGATCTGGTCCGCATCCTCAACCGGGAAAGAGGCAATGAGCGGTCCGTTCCGGCCATTCACCACCATGGCGACGATGCCCTTGCCGCCCCGCCCTGTCACCCGGTATTCAAAGGATGACGTGCGTTTGCCGTAGCCGTTTTCGGATACCGTCAGCACAACCTCTTCCGCCAGCCGCATCTCCTGATAGCGCTCTGCGGGCAGCTTCACATCGTCGGTTGCACCATTATCGGCGTCAGCAACGTCCACGACCTCAATGGCAGCTGCTTCGTCGCCCGTTTCGCCCGCTTCGGCCCGCCGCATCTTCAGATAGGCCACACGATCTTCTGATGAAGCATCAAGATGGTGCAGGATCGCCAGCGAAATGACCTTGTCGCCATCGGCCAGATTGATGCCGCGAACCCCGGTCGAATCACGGCCCTTGAAAACGCGCACCTCCGGAACAGCAAAGCGGATGCACTGCCCCTGCGCGGTGGTGAGCAGCACATCGTCCGCTTCGGAACAGATCTGCACATCGACGATAGCATCGCCTTCGTCGAGCTTCATCGCGATCTTGCCGTTGCGGTTGACCTGCACGAAATCCGACAGCTTGTTGCGGCGCACGTTGCCAGACGCTGTGGCGAACATGACGTCCAGCGTTTCCCAGCTTGTTTCGTCTTCCGGCAGAGGCATCACCGTGGTGATCCGCTCGCCCTGCTCCAGCGGCAGCATGTTGACCAGCGCCTTGCCCCGCGCATTCGGTGCGGCAAGCGGAAGTCTCCAGACCTTGACCTTGTAAGCCTGGCCCAGCGACGAGAAGAAAATCAGCGGCGTGTGGGTGTTGGCCACGAACAGGCGCGAGACAAAATCCTCATCGCGGGTCGACATGCCAGAGCGGCCCTTGCCGCCCCTGCGCTGCGCCCGGTACATCGAGAGCGGCACGCGCTTGATGTAGCCGCCATGGCTGACGGTGACGACCATGTCCTCGACCGCGATGAGATCCTCATCCTCCAGATCAGCATCCCAATCCTGGATGATGGTCTTGCGAGGGGTCGCGTGAGCGGCACGGATTTCGGCCAGTTCCGTTTTCAGGATCGCAAAAATACGCTCGCGTGAGCGCAAGATGGCCAGGAAATCCTCGATCTCGGATGCAAGTTTGGTCAGTTCGTCACCAATCTCGTCGCGGCCAAGGGCCGTGAGGCGGGCCAGGCGCAATTCGAGAATGGCGCGGGCCTGCGCGTCTGACAGCCTGTAGGTGCCATCTTCATTGATCGGATAGCGCGGATCATCGACTAGCCTGATCAGCGGAGCCAGATCAGATGCCTGCCACATGCGCCCTGTGAGGGACTCGCGCGCTGCATTCGGATCAGGCGAGGTGCGGATGATGCGGATGACTTCGTCGATGTTGGCCACGGCAATCGCAAGGCCGCACAGGACATGCGCCCGCTCGCGCGCCTTGGTCAGCAGGAACTTGGTGCGGCGAGAAATGACCTCCTCGCGGAAATCCACGAAGGCCGCGATGAAGTCCTTGAGGTAGAGCGTCTCAGGCCTGCCGCCATTCAACGACACCATGTTGCAGCCAAAGCTGGTCTGCAGCGGCGTGAACCGGAAAAGCTGGTTGAGCACCACCTCCGCGACAGCATCGCGCTTCAACTCGATGACCATCCGCATGCCGTCGCGGTCGGACTCGTCGCGGAGGTCAGAAATGCC
>JANMIB010000397.1:0-4661 GCA_031375605.1 Allobosea sp.
GTCCGGCTGGAGCAGATCACCAAGCGCTATGGCAAGGTGACGGCGGTGAAGCCGCTTGATCTGGTCATCCCGCCGGGGAGCCTTGTCACGCTGCTCGGCCCGTCGGGCTGCGGCAAGACAACGCTTTTGCGCATGATCGCCGGGCTGGAACGCGTCACCGAAGGCAAGCTGTCAATCAGCGGCAAGGATGTCACGCATCTGTCCGCCGGCGAGCGCAATGTCTCGATGGTGTTCCAGTCCTACGCGCTGTTTCCGCACATGAGCGTGCTCGACAATGTGGCTTACGGGCTTGTGTCCGGCGGCATGGCCAAAGGCGAGGCGCACGCCAAGGCGGAGGAGGCGTTGACAACCGTGGGTCTCAAGGGCTTTGGCCCGCGCCTGCCTTCCGAGATGTCGGGCGGCCAGCAACAGCGCGTGGCCGTGGCGCGTGCGTTGGTGCTCAAGCCCGATGTACTGCTGTTCGACGAGCCCTTGTCGAACCTCGACGCCCGCCTTCGCCGCTCGATGCGGGAGGAAATTCGCGCCCTTCAGCAGTCTTTGGGTGTGACAGTGGTCTATGTCACGCATGATCAGGCGGAGGCGTTGGCTGTGTCTGATCTCATTGTCGTCATGCGGGCTGCCGAAATCGCCCAGATGGGCACGCCGCGGCAACTCTATGAGGAGCCTGACAATGTCTTTGTGGCCACCTTCATGGGCGAGGCCAACCATGTCAAAGGCACGCTGGAAGCCACCGATGCCGAACACGGGTTAGTGTCGCTCGACACGCTGAAGCTGGCCTTGCGCCACCGCGACCTGCCAACAGGCCCCGTCGATGTCGTGATCCGGCCCGAAGCGATCCGGCTGGTCGATGCTGCAACCATAGGCTGCCTAGGTGCACGTGTCCGCACCGCCACCTACATGGGCGCGCATGCGGAATACAATCTCGACACGCCTGTCGGTCCGCTCTTTGCGATTGCTCCTGAAGCGAACGCCCTACGCAAAGTCGGCGAAGATGTCGGCGTGATGCTCGCCGACAGGGGTGTGTTCGCCGTCAAGCCATGATCTGGACAAGTCTTGACGATTTGCCAGGCTTGGCTCAACTGACGGCATGACACATCCCGCGCGCCTGCTCATCATCAATCCCAACACAACCGAAGCGATGACTACGAAGGTGGTCGATGCTGCCCGTGTCGCTCTGCCAGGAAACGTGGACATCACAGCCGCGACAGGCCGTTTTGGGCCACGTTACATCGCGAGCCGCGCGAGTTATGCTGTTGCAAGCCACGCCGCGCTCGATGCCTATGCCGAACATGGCGTGGGCTGCGATGCGGTCCTGCTGGCCTGTTTTGGTGATCCGGGTCTGGACGCGCTGCGCGAGGTCAGCCCGGTGCCTGTCATCAGCCTGATCGATGCGGCATGCGCGGCAGCTTCCGAGGGCGGCAGGCGCTTCACCATCATCACGGGCGGCGAGCGTTGGGGCCCGATGCTGACAGAGATGCTGGCGGCAAGGGGCCTTGGCCGCCATCTCGCCAGCATCAGGACCGTCGCGCCCACCGGAGGCGAGATCGCGGCAAATCCCGCCGCCGCGCATGCAGTGCTGACCGAAGCATGCCTTCGTGCCGTGGCGGATGATGGCGCGGGCGCGGTCATCCTCGGCGGTGCCGGCCTTCTGGGGATCGCAGAGGCCATTCAGCCCGGCCTGCCAGTTCCGGTGATCTGCTCGGTTCAGGCTGGGTTGTCAGCCGCAGCGCTGGCCTTGAGCACACACAGAGCGGCAGCAGCCGCGCCGGGCACCGATCTGGTCTCCAGCATCGGGCTGTCAACCCATCTGGAGCGGTTGTTCAGCAGCGGAGGATAGTGCAGTCCGCATGGCTTGGTTGTGTCCTGATATGCCGAGCGTCAATGGTCACCACCTGCCGCGCCGACCACGACCACATCGAAGGGTGCGCCCGGCACCGAAACCTTGTGGACGATCTGCATCTTGCTGCTGTCGATCACATGGATTTGCGCCTTTGCCGGATCAGTCACCACCACGCGGTCCCCGCTGGCCGAGAGCCTCGGACGGGCAACGCTTGAACCACCCTCCATGCTGTAGCGCTCAGTGACAGCAAGCGAGGCCTCGATCTTGCCTGTCAAGGCGTTGATCTTGTGCAACTGGCCGTCCTCGGTGATGACATAGCCAAAATCGCCAACGACAACCTCACGGGTGAAGGCCATGCGCCGTGCAGGCAGCTTCACAAAGGTGAACTCCTTGGCGGCCGGGTCTATCACGACCATGCCATCCGGTCCGAAATCCCCCAGAAACGATGTGACAGCATTGCCGCCAGCCATGTTGCGCACCATGCGCTCACCGGGAAGCGTGCCAGAGTAGGCGATTTTTTCGAACACTCCGCCCGTGCGCGTCATGCGCAACAGCAACACTCCGTCCGCGCAGCCGAACGCCGATATGATACCCGACCTGGCTTCGCCATGCAGTCTTGGACAATTGGCTGATCTGGACACAGACTTGCCTGCCCGGTCGACAAGCTCAATGCCGATCGGAAGCTCCTTGGCATCGGTGGGATGCGGAATACTGACCGCTGTGAAAATTCCAACAGGCGCTGCCAACCCATGATGGGGTGCAGCGGTCTTTATCAACGAGGGCTTGCCCTTGCCTGACAGCAAAGCTTCTTCCGTCAGGATGCTGGCTTGTCCATCGCCGTCGAAGAACGCAGCAACACGGCCATTGTGGATGTTGATGTGCGATGGTTTGGGTCCGAGAAAAGATGCCGCCGTCATGCGAGGCGCCTTCACATCCACATCCGCATGGTCGCCATGGCTGGTGATTGTGATGCCACTGTCGATCACGTCGACCCGGTTCTGCGCACCTTGCGTTGCATAGATCAACCGCCCGGTCTGGTTGGCTTTCAGCCGGGCCGGACCTTCGACGCCATAGTTGGTGATGATCTTGCCTGCGAGCGCATCGACCACTGTGATCTTGCCATTGGCATGATCGGCAATGACGGCGCGGTAGGCCCCGAGGTCTGCTGCGGACGCAGCAGTGGAGAGAGTGAGCATGAAGGCGAGAGACATGGCCGTGCGCATGGATGGTCCTTTGATGTTTCTGGTGGGAAGAAGGGTGGAGTGGGACATATGACCAGCAGGCGTCTCACACAGCTTTATGGCAGTGGGCAGCGCGCCCGCGCGCGAGGCTTGGCCGACGAAACCGGCTGCGGTTCGATAAGCGGCAGCTGCATCATGATGGATCATGTGAGATTGCGATCTTGGGGTTGACACCTCTTGTGATGTTATAGTGTAACAAATTTTCTGTTACAACATAACATTATGCGAGATGTGATGCCCTCAAACCCCGACCTGTTCATCGACCGCCGGTTGCCGGTCACCGTGCTCTCCGGTTTCCTCGGCGCAGGCAAGACCACGCTGCTCAACCACGTGCTCAACAACCGCGAGGGCAAGCGCGTGGCTGTGATCGTCAACGACATGAGCGAGGTCAACATCGATGCTGACCTGGTGCGGGAGAATTGCGGTCTGTCGCACACCGAGGAAAAGCTGGTCGAGATGAGCAATGGCTGCATCTGCTGCACCTTGCGTGATGATCTGCTGGTCGAAGTGCGCCGTCTCGCTGCTGAGAAGAAGTTTGACTACCTGCTGATCGAAGGGACTGGCATTGCCGAGCCGCTGCCCATCGCGGCCACATTCTCGTTCCGCGACGAGGACGATGCGAGCCTTGATGATGTTGCCCGGCTCGACACGATGGTGACAGTCGTGGATGCCGTGAACCTATTGGCTGACTATGACAGCCAGGATTTCCTGCGGGATCGGGGCGAGACGGCTGGCGACGCTGACAACCGCACGATGGTCGATCTTCTGGTCGAGCAGATCGAATTTGCCGATGTCGTGGTGATCAACAAGGTCTCGGATGTCACACCTGAGCAACTGGCCAAAGTGCGCACGGTGGTGCGCGGGCTCAACGCAGATGCCCGCATCATCCAGACAGACAACAGCGAGGTTGCGCTGGATCAGGTGCTGAACACCAAGCTGTTCAATGACGAGAAGGCACAGGAGCACCCTCTCTGGCACAAGGAACTGTTCGGCTTCCGAGACCATGTGCCCGAAACCGAGGAATATGGCGTCCGCTCGTTTGTCTACCGCGCACGGCGTCCGTTCCACCCGGCAAAACTGCACAGCTTACTGGACCAGCGCTTCCCAGGCGTGCTTCGCGCCAAGGGGCATTTCTGGCTCGCAACGCGGCCGCTCTGGGTGGGCGAACTCTCCATCGCTGGCCGCATCGCCCGCACGGAAAGGTTAGGTCGGTGGTGGGCGACCGTGCCGAAGGAACGCTGGCCGTCCAGCGAGGAGTTTGCCTCGCTGATGCGCAAGAACTGGACCCCGACATGGGGGGATCGCCGGCAGGAACTGGTGTTCATCGGCGGCAAGGACATGGACGAGCAATCCATCCGCGCCAGCCTTGATGAGTGCCTCGTCGGCAGTGTCACCACCGGCCTGTCCAAATCCCATCTCAACCTGCCAGACCCGTTCCCGATTTGGGGCCAGGACTCGAACACAGGGCAAGCTGCATGAAACTGACCATGACCAATCGTTACGGCTTTTATGCCAGTTGCTCCGTGCTCGCTCTTGCCTGCTCAGTGAGTGCGCTGGCGCAAACTGCAGTGCCGTCAACG
>JANMIB010000407.1:0-8902 GCA_031375605.1 Allobosea sp.
CCACGGTGCGGCGAAAGCGCTCGTCCCGCATGCCAGGCATTGCGATCAGGCACTGGCCATCAAGATAACTGCGGCCTTTCGACCTCTGAGCTTCAGACGTCTTCATCATCACATGCTAGGACGACATGGCACAGAAGGGAACCATGCAAGAATGGATTTTCGCACCATTTCATGCGTTGTTTCGTAACGGACATTTCCCTTTCATCGAATGATGTGGATGAACGTGCCGCCATGCCCACTTACCACAACGT
Source organism: Allobosea sp. (assembly GCA_031375605.1). Taxonomy (GTDB): domain Bacteria; phylum Pseudomonadota; class Alphaproteobacteria; order Rhizobiales; family Beijerinckiaceae; genus Allobosea. The sequence continues at coordinate 252 of JANMIB010000407.1, forward strand.
GAATCCTGTCTCGTCATTGCCACGAATAACAGCTAGAACAGGATTGAATGGAACTTCGGCTTGCGACATTTGCTCTTGCTGCTTTCTTCGCCACATGTGCCGTGGCGCAGCAGGATGATGCTGTCTCTGCATGGGGTGCCTCCAGCCACTCCTCCGTGCGGTTGATCGCGGGAGGGCGAAATGCCGACGGCGCTTACCGCATCGGCGTCGAAATCCGCATGAAAGAGGGTTTCAAGACCTATTGGCGGGTGCCGGGTGATGCGGGCGTTCCTCCTGTCTTTGATTGGACGGCGTCCGAGAATGTCGGCTCGGTATCGGTGCGCTGGCCTGCCCCGGCCCGCTATGTCGATGATGGGCTGACCACCATCGGCTATCGCGAGAGGGTAATTTTCCCGGCGCTGATCAGGCCTGCAGATGGCGGCAAACCGACGCAAGTCGCTCTGAAGATCGATTATGCCGTCTGCAACAAGATCTGCATTCCGGCCAATGCCGAGGTCGTCCTCAAGCTTCCGGACAACTCCGAAACCAGCCAGACTGTTGCCCTTGATCAGTTCCGGGCGCTCACGCCCCGTCCCAAGGACGCTGGCAAGCTCGACGACAAACTGGGCCTGATCGCGGCGAAGTTCTTGCCTGAGAACGGCCGGAAGGCCGTCGAGTTGATCATTTCCGTGCCGACCGGAACCAGCATGCGCGATGCTTTTCTGGAAGGGCCGGAGGGTTGGCTCTTCGGAACGCCGGTTTCGCAAGGCACCGACGGCGACAAGCTGACCCTGCGAATTCCCATCGAAGACAAGCCGAAGAATGTCGTTGGCCTCGTGCCGGTCGTGCTGACGATTTCCGGTTTGCCGCAATCGACGGAAGTGCGGTTCGATCTCGACATCATGGCACCGAAGCCATAGGTGTTCTGCAGTGTCGGCGTGCCGCGCGAGCGGAGGCTGACCTTGCCGGACAATCCGGCAATCCAGCACTTTCATGAACGGAGAAACACCCATGACGATCAAGGTTGGCGATCGGCTGCCACAGAGCACATTTCGCATCATGACCACGGATGGTCCTGCCGCGAAAACCACGGAAGAGCTGTTCAACGGACGCAATGTCGTGCTGTTTGCTGTTCCCGGAGCCTTCACGCCGACCTGTCACCGGAACCATCTGCCCGGCTTCCTCGGCAAGATCGACGAGATCAAGGCCAAGGGTATCGATGCCATCGCTGTCGTGGCGGTCAACGATGTGTTCGTGATGAACGCCTGGGCGAAGGATTCGGGCGGTGAAGGCAAGATCGAGTTCCTGTCGGACGGCAACGCGGACTTTGCGAATGCCATCGGCCTGACGCTTGACGGCTCGGGCTTCGGGCTCGGCACCCGCTTCCAGCGTTTTTCGATGATCGTCAAGGATGGCATCGTGGCATCGCTTGCGGTCGAGGATGGACCGGGCAAGGCAGAGCTGTCCGGCGCTGATGCCCTGCTCAAGGAGTTGACGGGCGAATGAGCACATCGATCCGGCCAACGACCCCTGCAGACTTCAGGCTTTGGGAACCGCTGTGGCAGGCCTACCTGCTGTTCTACAAAGCCGCTGTGACCGACAAGGTGACGCGGCTGACATTTGATCGCCTCACGGGCGGCAACGCTGCCATGGGCAGCTTTCTGGCTTTTGATGGTGCAAAAGCCATCGGCATGGTCAACTGGATCATGCATCCAAGCTGCTGGACCGAAGGCGACTACTGCTATTTGCAGGATCTGTTCGTTGACCCCCACGCGCGCGGCGGCGGGGTGGGCCGCAAGCTGATCGAAACGGTTTATGATGTCGCACGCAACCGGTTGTGTCCCCGCGTCTATTGGCTCACCCATGAAACGAATACCGATGCAATGAAACTATATGATAAAATGGCAGATCGTAGCGGATTCATTCAGTATCGCCATATTTTGTGAAATTAACTGTTTCCTGAGCCGGCAATCATGCCATTTTACTGTTGTTAAGGAAAAACCTGTAACGCTCGCTCAAGTTGTAAATATTGCATCTTGAAGATGGGTATCATGCCGCATCGAATGTATTTCGAGGTTCACAGTACCGGGTTTGCCGGGCGGGCCCAGTCGCCCGATGTTGCTGATCTGCACGCTCTGTACCAGTCCCTCTGCAAGAATGGCAAAATCCCCGATCAAGTTGATTTCGACATTGCCCATCTAGGCCGCTTTGCGCCCTTTCTGATGCGGCTTGAACCTGTCGGAAACGGCAGCTTCCGCTACGCGTATTATGGAAGCGGGATCAAGTCCGTCGCGCATTTCGACATGCTTGGCAAGACAACCGCGGATTTCGAAGAGCCGGTAAAAACCTTTTTCGAGGATGTCTACAAACGCTCAGGCCAAACAGGCGATGTGCTGTTCACGATCCACCGCGCCATCAAGGCACAGCTGATCCACACATGGGAAAGGCTGGTGCTTCCCGTGCGCATGATGTCAGGCGCCACGGCCTTCATCGTCTACAACCGGCCCCGTGAATTCGAGCAGGACTTCCTGCAATCGATCATGAATGCGCTGCCCGACGGGATCGTGGCCTTGCGCGGTTTGCGGGATGCTGACGGCCACCTGATCAACGCCAGTGTTGTTACGGCAAACCCCGCAGCTTGCCATCTTCTTGAAACAAGCCCTGAACAGCTTCATGGTAGCCTGCTGCGCTCAGCAATGCCTTCAATCCTGACCTCGGATGTTTGGGATGTCGTGAAAAACGTCATCCATCATCGTGAGCAGAACGTGGTCGAGATTGCGCATGACCATGGCGGTTTCACGCGTCACCTCCGGCTTCAAATCACGGCACTGTTCGACGGGGCCTTGCTGCATATCTCCGATATCACGGCGCTTAAACTGGCCAATCATGTCCTGTCGCGCGAGCAGGAACAGCTCAGGATTGAAATCAGCCGCCACCGCTCCGAAGGCGATGTGCTGCGCGGCATGGCACATACCGATCAGCTGACCGGTGTGCTCAACCGCCGGGGCCTGTTTTCCGGTATGGATGAACGGGAACCGGCACATGGGGGGTGTATCCTTGCCGTGGACATTGATCGCTTCAAGGCTGTCAACGACCGATACGGGCATGGCGTCGGAGATGATGCCATCAGATGTGTAGCGGCGGTCCTCAAAGCCATCACGGAGCAAGCGGGAGGGTGTGTCGGCCGGCTGGGCGGCGATGAGTTCGTGTGTGTGCTGCCCGTCTCTCTCGCGCAAGCCGTGCGACTGGCCAACGAGGCACGCATTGGTGTTGCGGTAAGGCCCGTTTCCAGTTCCGTCGGCCCTGTGATGTTCACCTGCAGTTTTGGTGTCAGCGAATGGCACCCCGGCCAGTCCTTCGACATGGCCCTGCAACAAGCGGATGCCGCGCTCTATGCTGCCAAAAGTGCAGGCCGGGACCGGGTGGAGTACAGTTCAGACAGCGCGGGCAACAGGAAGGCCAGCGTCAGCTGAACCGTTACGGGAGGCGATCAACGTCAGATGCCCTTGAGGCCAGCCCTCGCCAATTCGTCTGCGCGCTCGTTCATCTCGTGGCCGGCATGGCCCTTCACCCAGCGCCAATCGACCTTGTGGATGGCCAGCGCCTCGTCCAGCCGCTTCCAGAGATCCTCGTTCTTGACGGGCTTCTTGTCCGCCGTGCGCCAGCCATTGCGCTTCCAGTTGTGTATCCAGCTGGTGATGCCGTTTTTCACATACTGGCTGTCGGTGTGCAGTTCGACCACGCAAGGCCGCTTCATCGCCTCCAGCGCGCTGATGGCGGCCATCAGCTCCATGCGGTTGTTGGTGGTCAGCTTCTCGCCACCCTTCAGCTCTTTCTGGGTTTCGCCGAAGGTCAGGATCGCGCCCCAGCCGCCCGGACCCGGATTGCCGGAGCAGGCACCATCCGTGAACACGACCACTTTGGTTTCACTCATCGAATCAATCCATATTCCGTCGCCGAAGCGATCTTGCGGTGGAAGGACAGGCGCCGATCATAGGGGATCGGGTCATGCGGCTTGACCAATGCACCCACCGGCACGTCAAGCAGGTCGAGCGTGCGGGTCAGCAGGAAACGCAAGGCCGCGCCACGCGCCAAAACCGGCAGCGCCGCCACTTCCGCCGCGTTCAGCCTCCTGACCGCTTCATAGCCAGACAGCAGCGACTGGCCCTTGGTGAGGTTGAAGGAGGCATCCGGCTCGAAGCACCACGCATTCAGCGCAATCGCCAGATCGTAGGCGAAGGCATCGTTCGCGGCGAAATAGAAGTCGATCACGCCCGAACAGGCCGGGCCGATGAAGAACACGTTGTCTGCAAAGAAATCCGCATGGACCACGCCGCCCGGCAGTCCTTGCGGCCAATGCGCCTCATGGAAGGCCAGTTCATCAGCGATGCGGCTACTCAGCCCTGGCGAAATCCGGTCGGCACGTATCCCGCTGGCGTCGGCCAGCGGCCGCCAGCCGCTGACAGAGAGCGGGTTTGGCCTGACCAGCGCAAAGCCTTCACCCGCCTTGTGCAGTTCCGCCAGGGCGCGGCCTGCGGCGAGGCAATGCGCCGCCGTGGGCTTCTTCAAGGATATGCCGTCAAGATAGCTGACCAAGGCTGCCGGCTTGCCTGAAATGTCTGCAAGTGCCCCGCCATCCGTCATCCTGATGGGCCTGGGGCAGGCAAAGCCGCGGCTTGAGAGATGGTCCATCAACCCGATGAAGAAGGGCAGATCTTCGCGCGGTGCTCGCGCCTCATAGACCGTCAGGATATAGCGGTCCTTCGTGGTCTGCAGGAAAAAGTTGGAGTTGGAAACACCTTCCGCGATGCCCTTGAAGGCGATGGGTTCACCAATGTCATAGCGCGCGATGAAGCCCGCCAGATCATCATCGGAGACATCCGTATAGACCGCCACTGGCTCAGGCCGTGGCTTGGGCGCGCAGCTCGCGCGGCAACGGAAAGAACACGCTCTCGTCAGCGGTCGAAACCTGCTCGACCGTCACCTCAAAACGCGCGGCGAAGGCATCGATGATCTCCTCGACCAGCACTTCGGGTGCCGATGCACCTGCGGAAATCCCGAGGCTGTGAATGTCCCCAAGACGGCTCCAGTCGATGTCATCTGTGCGCAGCACCAGTTGCGAGATCCTGCAGCCCGCCCGCTCGGCCACCTCGCGCAGGCGCTGCGAGTTGGAGGAATTGGGCGAGCCGACCACCAGAAACGCATCGACACGGGGGGCAACATGCTTCACCGCCTCCTGCCGGTTGGTGGTGGCGTAGCAGATGTCCTCCTTGTGAGGACCGACCAGGGCGGGAAAGCGCGCCTTGAGCGCCGCCACGATGTCCGCCGTGTCGTCCACCGACAGTGTGGTCTGGGTGACAAAGGCCAAGGCAGCCGGATCAGCAGGTTCCAGCGCCGCCACCTCGGCAAGCGTTTCCACCAGCGTGATCGCGCCGGGTGGCAACTGGCCCATGGTGCCCACAACCTCAGGGTGCCCGGCATGGCCAATCATCAGGATATGGCGCCCGCGCCTGTGGTGGATTTCCGCCTCCCGGTGCACCTTCGTCACCAGCGGGCAGGTTGCATCGATAGCAAAAAGCTGGCGGGCCGCCGCGTCGGCAGGAACAGATTTGGGCACGCCGTGGGCCGAGAAAATCACGGGCCGGGTGGTGTCCTCGACTTCATCGAGTTCCCTGATGAAGATCGCGCCCTTTTTCTTCAGTCCATCGACGACATACTTGTTGTGAACGATCTCGTGGCGGACATAGACCGGCGCGCCATGCAGCTTGAGGGCTTGCTCCACGGCATCTATCGCGCGCACCACGCCCGCACAAAAGCCGCGCGGCGCACAGAGCAGGATCTGGAGAGGCGGCTTGGTGCTCACGTGTGTCTCGATGTGCTGCGGAATCCCACGCCACCCTTGTTCGGCCCAAAGCCAGCGCTGTCAAGAATGGGGTTTGGCCGTGGCTTCCGTGCTTGCAGCGCGCTGGAGCGTCGTGATGGTCCTGAACGCCACGATCAGCGCCACGATGCCAAAGATCGCGCCGCCTGCCGCCATGCCGATCAGCGCGCCTTGCGCACCACCATAATGGGCACCCAGCCAGACCATCGGCAAGGTTCCGATCGTGGCGCGGCCCCAGTTGAAGGCGGTCGAATAGAGCGGAAATCCCAGATTGTTGAACGCTGCATTGGCCACGAACAGGCCGCCGAGCGTCAGCCACATCGGGCCGGACAGGACCGTGAACAGGCGGATCAGGTCCGCTGTCAGGCCGGTGACCTGGAACAGATCGACGATCTGGTTCTGGCCCAGCATGAGAATGAACCACATCGGCACCACATAGGCCGCGCAGAAGATGGTCGCGTCCTTCATCACCGCCTGCATCCGGTCAAAGCGTTTTGCGCCCCAGTTCTGACCAAGAATAGGCCCGACAGCACCGGACAGCGCAAACAGCACGCCGAACGCCACCGGCACGATCCGGTCCATGATGGCGGATGCCGCAACCGCCTTGTCACCGAACTGCGACATGGTCGATGCCACAAAGATGTTCGCGATGGGTGTCGCAAGATTGGTCAGCACCGCTGGCAGCGCGATCACGGTGGCCAGCTTCACGTCGGTGCCAAGGTGACTGGCCTGAGGCTTGGCGACCATGTCGTGAACATGGACTGCGCCCCAGTAGCCGACAATGACAAAGCACAGGCGCGAGATCACGGTCGCGATGGCCGCGCCATCCGTGCCAAGGCCAAAGCTGAAGATCAGCAAGGGATCAAGTCCCGCCGTCACCAGACCGCCGGACAGCGTGACATACATGGCTTTCTTGGCATCTCCGACGGCCCGCAAGGCACCTGAATAGCCCATTCCAAGCGCCATGAGCACATTGGAGGGCAGGGAAATCCACAAGAAGCGATAAGCGATGTCATAAGCCTCGCCGGTTGCGCCAAGCCAGCGCAGCAAAAGCGGCATCGCTGCAAGCAGAACGATTGTCACGATGGCGGAGCACACCACCATCAGGAAAATCGTGGAGCCTGCCATCTCGCGGGCGCGCTGCTTGCGGCCTGCGCCAAGCTCTTTTGCCGCCAGCGCACTGACCGCGATCAGGAAGCCGATGTTCACGGAGGTGGCCAGGAACAGCACGAGCGTGGCAAAGCCGACACCGGCAGTCGCGGCAGGTTTGCCTAGCCACGAGACATAGAGCAGCGACAGGAAGTCGACCAGGAAGATCGCCATGAGGCCGATCGAGCCTGTCACCGTCATGTTGATGACGTGGCGCATAGTCGAGCCTGTCACGAACACGGCGGGCGCGCGGGCCTGTGCTGGCGTTGGCGCCGCGGCAATCACGGCTGCATTGCCTTGGGAATCATCCGATGTGTGAAGGGTCAAGCGCCCGCTCCCAAAGGTTCTGCTGGCGCTGGCTGGCCAACCACGGCGCGGGTTTCATCATTGAGGGCGACGCCCGCTTTCGTGGGCTTCACAAGAGGCTCAGGCGTCAGGGTGATTCCGTCAGCACGCAACAGATCGGGCCGCGCCAGGATGCCGTCGGTCGCCTGCGCTTCCAGCCGTGCCAGGTCGCGCTTGCGCACATCGGCAACAATGCCCGCCGCTTCATCCGGCGAGAGGCCCAGGACTTCCAGCGTGATGCGTCCGAAATAGAGCGCGCTCTCGAAAGTCTCGCGCACGAACCGGTCAACGCCCACGCCCATCAATTCGATGGCATGGACCCGGTCGAATGCCCTGACATGCACGCGCGCCTGCGGAAACTCCTGCTTGACGATTTCAGTGATGCGCTTGGCGGCCTCCTTGTCGTCCACGCAGACAGCGATCAGCCTGGCCTTGCCTGCACCTGCCGCGCGCAGCACATCAAGGCGCGTGCCGTCACCAAAATAGATCTTGAAGCCGAAGCGTGCAGCAGACTTGATGCGCTCGACCTCCTTGTCGATCACCGTGACGTCGATTTTCTGGGTCAGCATGGTCTGGGTCACGACCTGCCCGAAGCGTCCGAACCCGATGATCACGACCGAGCCGCCAGCGCCGTTGAAATCCTCGTCCATGGTTTCTGCGGCCGCCGGATTTTTGGCCAGTTGCGCCTCGATCAATTTGGCGACAATCGGCCCGATCAACATGGTGAGGGCGGCCAGCGCGGTGGCGATGGCCGCCTGTTCTGGCGTGAGCAGCGTCAGCGAACCCGCCAGCGGCAGCAACACGAAGGCAAACTCGCCAGCCGGAGACAGCAGCGCGCCTGCCCGTATGGCTTCAGACGTCGACGAGCATGAGGCCCTGAGGATGGCAGCCGCAATCGCGATCTTGGCAAACACCAGCGCAGGTGCAGCCAGGGCCAGCAAGAGCCAGTTCGCTGCAACCAGCTTGAGGTCGATCGACATGCCCACGGCCATGAAGAACAGCCCCAGCAGCACGCCGCGAAACGGCTCGATGTCAGCTTCCACCTCATGCCGCAAAATGCACTCGGCCAGCAGCACACCAGCGAGGAACGCGCCCAGCGCCATGGACAGTCCAACCTGCTCCATCAGTACGGCGCTTCCGAGCACGACAAGCAGCGCGGCAGCCGTCATGACCTCGCGCGCACCCGCCTTGGCCAGCAGCCGGAAAACCGGGTTCAGCACATATTTGCCGGCCAGCACCACCGCAGCAATGGCCGCGACCGCCAGCGCGACGCCAAGCACGGCCTTGCCCCCACCTC
>JANMIB010000480.1:0-4463 GCA_031375605.1 Allobosea sp.
GGCTTTGGCCGCAGTTCCTTCCGCTGGAGCATGGCTGGCGCGACAGCCTTGTCTCTGGGGGCGCTCTACGGGCTCCATGTTGCGGCTGACTGGCAGCATCCTGCTGCTGCCTATCTTGCGTTTTTCTATGCCCTGATGATCTGGGGCTGGAACGAGATGGCCTTCCTGATGGGCTATCTGTCAGGACCGCGGCGCACGCCCTGCCCGCCCGATGCTGCAGGTTTCCAGCGCTTTCGCTATGCGTCCGAAACGCTGATCGACCATGAGCTTGGCATCTTTGCCTCTGGTGTGATCATCGCTGCCGTCACCTGGGGTGCGCCGAACCAGTTCGGTCTCTGGACCTTCATCATCTTGTGGCTGATGCGGTTGTCGACCAAGTTCAATATCTTTCTGGGTGCGCCGAACATTCCGGACGAGTTCCTGCCCGAACACCTGCGCTATCTGGCAAGCTACTTCCGTCGCCGCCCGATGAACGGCTTTTTTCCCTTCGCCATCACCGCCGCGACCTTGCTCACCACCTTCCTGGTGCATGCGGCATTTGGCGGCCAGGTCACATCTTTCGAGCGGCATGGCTATCTGCTGCTCAGCACGTTGATGGCCCTAGCCGTGCTGGAGCACTGGCTGTTGTATGTGCCGCTTTCAGCCACAAAACTGTGGGGCTGGGGCCTGAAGTCGCATCAGCGCACAGAAGACATCAGGCTGCGGGAGATTGCATCTGGCACATCCGCATTGGTGTCATGGTCTGCAGATCTGGCTTTGACCTGCAACCCCAAGGACATCGGCGCTGTTCTGGACGCGGTGGTGACGGGCAGCTTCGGGCATGTCGAACGCCTTGACGGAACCGTGCGCACTGACAGTGGCTGGCTGCGGTTTGCCGTCGCAGACGGGCATGCCTCTCTCGACAGAGTGGCCAACATGGACACAAGACAGGCGCGCGTCACGGCTGTGGGGCGCGCTTTCGACAAAGAACGGTTGGGAGCCGCGTTTGCGGCCTGTGCTGCGTAAGACGAAGATGAAGGGGAACGGGCCATGACAGATGACAGCGACATGCAGCTTGGTGGTGGGTCGGTGACACATGACACAGCTTCGCAGATGTTCAGCGAGGCATCGATGCACCGCAGCCCTGCCCATCCGGCAAATCCGCAGCACCCGGCGCGGCAGGCTTTTCGCAAGCCGCCGGAAACATCGCCCTTTCTTGATTACGAAGTGTTCTTCAAGGACAAGCTCGATGGGCTGAAATCCGAAGGCCGCTACCGGGTCTTCGCTGACCTGAAGCGCCATCGCGGCTCTTTCCCGAAGGCAACGCACCTGCGTGATGACATAGAGCATGTCGTCACCGTCTGGTGCTCGAACGACTATCTCGGCATGGGCCAGCATGAGGCCGTGATGTCGGCCATGCACGCTGCACTGGATGATTGCGGTGCAGGCGCAGGCGGGACCCGCAACATCGCCGGGACCAACCATTATCATGTGCTGCTGGAACAGGAGCTTGCAGACCTGCATGACAAGGATGCGGCACTGCTGTTCACCTCGGGTTATGTCTCGAACTGGGCCAGCCTGTCGACACTTGCGGCCAACATTCCAGGCTGCGTGATCCTGTCGGACGCTGGCAACCATGCCTCGATGATCGAAGGCATGCGCCACAGCCGCGCGCCCGTGCAGGTGTTTCGTCACAACGATGTGGGCGATCTGGAACGCAAGCTGGCGGCGCTCGATCCTCGCACGCCAAAGCTCGTGGCGTTTGAATCAGTCTATTCGATGGATGGAGACATCGGCCCGATCGAGGCCATCTGCGATGTGGCTGACGCCTATGGTGCGATGACCTATCTGGACGAGGTGCATGCTGTTGGCCTGTATGGCCCCAAAGGCGGCGGCATTGCCGACAGGGACGGCCTCAGCCACCGCCTGACCGTGATCGAGGGCACACTTGGCAAGGCGTTTGGCGTGGTCGGCGGATATATCGCAGGCTCGCACGCCATGTGCGACTTTGTGCGCTCGTTCTCGTCAGGCTTCATCTTCACGACTGCCCTGCCACCCTTCGTGGCAGCAGGTGCGGCAGCCTCCATCCGCCATCTCAAGGAAAGTGCAGCGGAGCGCACCCAGCATCAGGCCAATGTCGCCAAGGTGCGCGCCCGGTTGGGACAGGCTAACATTCCGATGATGGACAATCTCAGCCACATCGTCCCGGTGATGGTGGGAGATCCTGTCGCCTGCAAGCGCATCAGCGACCGGCTTCTGGCTGAACACAACATCTATGTCCAGCCGATCAACTACCCGACTGTTCCGCGTGGTACCGAGCGGCTGCGCATCACGCCCACACCGATGCACAGCGACGCCGACATCGAACATCTGGCGTATGCGCTGGAGACGATCTGGCGCGACGAGGGCATGTTCAACCGGGCTTGATGGGCGCGAGATATTTACTGCACGGATCCACATCCTGAGCCCGCCTGAGGATGGGTTCCAGCAGTGAATCAACTGAAGCTCCTCCTCAGGCGAGCTCAAGATGAGGGTTGTGTGCAGGCGCGTAGGTTGCGCCGCTATGTTTGCCATGGTGACGAAAAAACAAAAAGGGCGCTGTCACCAGCGCCCTTTTCGTCATTTGAAGATCATCAAGCTCACTGCGTGCGCTTGCCATCCGGGCCATACTGCTTGAGGAAAGCGATCAGGTTCTTGATCTGCGTTTCATCCTTGAGGCCTGCATAAACCATCTTGGTGCCGGGCGTCACGCCGCGCGGATCCTTGATATAGGTGGTGAAGTTTTCTTCGCTCCAGACCTTGTCGAGGCCCTTGTAGGCTTCAGAATAGGAGTAAGCTGGCCAAGTGCCGGCCTTGCGGCCTGCGAACAGGCCATTCATCGGTGGCCCAACCGCGATCTTTGCGGTTTCTCCGACCTGATGGCACGCACGGCACTGGTTGAAAATCCGCTCACCGGCAGCGGCATCCTGAGCTGATGCTGTCGCCTGGGCCATGAAGCCAAGCGCAACAACCACACCCGACAAAATCATTGCAGAACGCATAGGGTAACCTCCGGTTATTGCCGCCGAATGGGCGGCCTTGCATGACACGTATCTGATACGTGGATTGTGTGAAGCTGGTTTCTTGAGGACCAACTGACGCAGGCATGTTTGCACCCGAGAACTGAACATTGATTGAACGTCTGCAGACCGTTCGTTGTTCCCACGATCTGCCTTGCCATCATGTGCGATGTTCACCTGTCCTGCAGCACGGCATGCTGCGCGGCAGATGCCACCACATAGGGTTGCGGTGCCAGCAGCTTTTGCACCACAGACACGATTCCCTGAGCATCGAGTTCAGCCTCGCGGTACATCGCGTCGGAGCTGTCATGCTCCTGGAAGGTGTCGGGAAGAACCATGGTCCGGACCTTCAGCCCGCCATCAAGCAGCCCCAGATCGGCGAGCGCATGCAGCACATGCGCGCCGAACCCGCCCACCGAGCCTTCCTCGATGGTGATGAGGACATCATGGCTGGAGGCCAGCCGCGTGATCAATTCCAGGTCAAGAGGCTTGGCAAAGCGCGCATCGGCGATGGTGGGATGGATGCCCATGTCACCAAGTGTCGCCGCAGCCTTGAGACATTCGCCAAGGCGGGTGCCGAAGGAGAGGAGCGCCACACCCGCGCCTTCGCGGATCATGCGGCCCTTGCCGATTGGCAGCACCTCGCCCTGTTCAGGCAGTTCCGCACCCACACCATCGCCACGCGGGTAGCGAAAGGCGATGGGGCCTGCATCATAGGCCGCAGCCGTGGCCACCATGTGCACCATCTCGGCTTCATCGGCGGGCGACATGATGACAAGATTGGGGATGCAGGCGAGATAGGCAACATCGAAGGCACCTGCATGGGTGGGGCCATCGGCACCCACCAGCCCTGCCCTATCCAGCGCAAACCTGACCGGCAGGTTCTGGATGGCGCAGTCATGCACGATCTGGTCATAGCCACGCTGCAGGAAGCTGGAATAGACAGCGCAAAATGGTTTCAACCCCTGCGCGGCAAGACCCGCCGCAAACGTCACGGCGTGCTGCTCGGCAATGCCGACATCGAAGCAGCGGTCGGCAAACTCCTTCGCAAACGCATCAAGCCCCGTGCCCGTGGGCATGGCTGCCGTGATCGCGACAATGGACGGGTCTTTCCGCGCCTCCTTGATCAGGCTCTGGGCAAACACCTTGGTGTAGGACGGCGCATTGGATGGCGGCTTGACCTGCTTGCCGTTGCTGACATCAAACTTGACGACGCCATGCAGCCGGTCCGTCGCGACTTCGGCCGGCTGATAGCCATGGCCCTTCCTGGTGATGACATGCAGCAGGATGGGACCGTCGGTCGCTGACTTCAGGTTTTTCAGCACCGGGACCAGCACATCGAGATTGTGTCCGTCCACCGGGCCGATGTGGTAAAAGCCAGTTCCTCAAACAGCGTGCCGTGGGTGACGAAACCGCGTGCATGCT
>JANMIB010000534.1:0-7816 GCA_031375605.1 Allobosea sp.
TCACGCAAGGCAAACGCCATATCGTCTGCGGGCTTGTCCGTGCGCATCAGATCGATGGATTTCGAGATCTGGTTTGCCAGCGTGTAGATGTGTGCAACGCAACGATTGAAAGCCAGACGTTCCAGATCATTCTCGACGGCACGAAGAGATTTGTGCGTGACTTTCCGGAGTGTCAGCGAGGCCTCGTCAAATTGCACCGGGCGTGTGCGCGCCGGACCTGCCAGCTCCGCAATCTCGTTAACCAAGCGCCACAGTCTCTGGACGAAGCGAGACGCGCCTTGCACACCATCCTCGGTCCAGATCACGTCACGGTCAGGCGGAGAATCCGACAGCATGAACCAGCGCGCCGTGTCAGCTCCGTAGGACGCGATGATCTCGTCAGGATCGACCACGTTCTTCTTGGATTTTGACATTTTCTCGATGGGGCCGATCTCGACCGGTGCACTTGTCTCCAGATGAATGGCGCGCCTGATCGCGCCATCCGTTTCAATTCGGACATCGGAAGGCAGGACAAAGGCGCCGGATGAATCCCTATAGGTTTCGTGAACAACCATGCCTTGCGTGAACAGGCCTTGGAACGGCTCTTCAACCGCATTGAGATGGCCGGTGGCTTTCATGGCACGTGCAAAAAAGCGCGAATACAGCAGGTGCAGGATCGCATGTTCCACCCCGCCGATATATTGCTGGACAGGCAACCAGCCGTTTGGTCCATCGACCGCTGACAGCGTTGTCGGGGCATCGGCATTGTCGGGGTCTGTGAACCTTGCGAAATACCACGACGAATCGCCAAACGTGTCCATCGTGTCAGTGTCACGCCTGGCGGGCTTGCCGCAGGCGGGGCATGCGCAATGCTTCCATGTCGGGTGATGGTCAAGCGGATTGCCGGGCTTGTCGAAGCTGACATCGTCGGGAAGTTTCACTGGCAGGTCGGATTTGGGAACCGGCACCACACCGCAGTCATCGCAGTGGATCGCCGGGATCGGGCAGCCCCAATAACGCTGACGCGAGATCAACCAGTCACGCAGGCGAAAGTTCACCTTTCGCTGTCCGACCGGACGGCCCGTCAGGGTTGTGGTTTCGAGTCTTCTTGCAACAGTTTCAAAGGCCTCGTCCGTGTTCAGGCCATTCAGGAAATGTGAATTGATCATGATGCCGTCATCGACAAAGGCTGTGTCGCCAATGGCAAAATGAAGTGCGTCGCCATCGGCGGGCATCACCACAGGTATGACCGGAAGACCATATTTGCGGGCAAAATCCAGATCGCGTTGATCACCCGAAGGGCAGCCGAAAACTGCGCCGGTGCCGTAGTCCATCAAGATGAAATTGGCGACATGGACGGGGACTGTCAGGGAGGGATCAAGCGGATGGATTGCCCTGATGCCTGTGTCAAAGCCGAGCTTTTCCGCGGTTTCAATCTCGGCGGCAGAGGTTCCCATGCGCCGGCAGATGTCGCAGAACTCAGCCAGTTCAGGATTGGCCTCCGCTGCGGCCTTTGCCAATGGGTGATCAGGCGCGATTGCCATGAACGATGCCCCGAACAGCGTGTCGGGCCGCGTGGTGTAGATCTCCAGCTCGCTGAAACCTTCAGGTGCGGTGCCATCAACCAGTGCCCAGCGAAGAAGCATGCCTTCGGAACGGCCGATCCAGTTGCGCTGCATCAGCTTGACCTTGTCAGGCCAGCGATCAAGCGTTTCCAGGCCGTCAAGCAACTCCTGCGAATATCTGGTGATCTTGAAGAACCACTGGGTCAGATCGCGTTGTTCGACGTGAGCGCCAGAGCGCCAGCCTTTGCCGTCGATCACCTGCTCGTTGGCGAGAACCGTCATGTCGACAGGGTCCCAGTTGACCTTGGCTGTCTTGCGCTCGACAAGGCCAGCCTTCCAGAAATCGACAAACATGGCTTGCTGGTGCTTGTAATAGCTTGGATCGCAGGTGGCGATCTCTCGCGACCAGTCAAGCGAAAGGCCCATGCTTTTCAGCTGGCCCTTCATCACCGCGATGTTGGCATAGGTCCAGTCACGCGGATTGACCTTGTTGTCCCGCGCCGCGTTCTCCGCAGGCAAGCCGAAGGCATCCCACCCCATCGGGTGCAGCACATTGAAACCCCTGGCCCGCTTATAACGTGCCACGACATCACCCATCGTGTAGTTGCGGACGTGCCCCATATGCACACGTCCTGACGGATAAGGGAACATTTCAAGAACATAATACTTCGGACGAGGATCGTCGTTGTTTGTCCGGTACAGTTCACGGTCGTCCCAGGCCTTGCGCCAACGGGGTTCGACATCCTTGGGATTGTAACGTTCAGTCGTCATGGTCATCATTCTGTCGCGTGTGCCGTGTGTGCAGGGCCCCGACGGGCAAGGCAGGATTTCAGGGGCAAGATACGGGGCAAGATACAGGGCAAGATGGCTTTGGTCAGCAAACGCCAGTTGCGCCCGCAGACGGGACAGGATTAGAGCAAGGTCAACGGACATACAAACCGAAACAGGGAACATGATGAGCGTTGGCGCGCGTTTCACGCAAACACGGGATCTTGTCGCGCGTGCGGCACAGGACCACGACAGGTCGCCGGACGATGTGGCGCTGGTCGCTGTCTCGAAGCTGTTTGGAGCCGAGGTGATTCGAGTGGTTCTCGAAGCCGGACATCGGCGCTTTGGTGAAAATTACGTCCAGGAAACGAAGGGAAAGTGGCCCGAACTCAAGGCTGCCTATCCTGATGTCCTATTGCACATGATCGGACCCTTGCAGTCCAACAAGGCGCGCGAAGCTGTGGAACTGTTTGACATCATTGAAACGGTTGATCGCGAGAGCCTCGCGCGCGAACTTTCCAAGGAAATGCACAAACAGGGTCGCTCGCCAAGCTTGCTGATCCAGGTCAACACCGGTGACGAGGCCCAAAAGGGTGGCATTGCTGCGCGAGACGTTGACGCTTTTGTCGAGACGTGCCGAGAGCGGCACGGTCTCATTTTTCAGGGGCTGATGTGCATCCCGCCTGTCGGTCAGCCGCCATCGCCTCATTTCGCCCTGCTGGCCAGGCTGGCAGCGCGCCACGGGTTCTCCACGCTGTCCATGGGCATGAGTGCAGACTTCGACGCGGCCATCCAGCAAGGCGCAACCCATGTCAGGATTGGCAGCGCCATTTTTGGCGCGCGGGGCTGAGCAACAGGTCCGGCCTGCGCCAGCGCTTACATGACAATGATCCGGGCCTGTCTCGACAGGCGTGGCAGAACCTTCAGGAACACATCACGTGGAGTTGCGATGCAGCCTGCGGTCAGTGTCAGGCTTGTGCGCGGCAAATGCCAGAAGATGGCGCTGCCGCGGCCACGCCGGACAGGCCTGTCATTCCAGCCAAGTTCGACAACGATGTCGTACAGATGATCTGTTCGCCACAGCCGTTCTTCGGCCTCGCCCTCTGGTCGGGTGATCAGGCGGTTATAGCGCCTGTCGTGGACATCATCACACCATGCGTCTTGCCGTGTCATGATCCTTTGCTTGAGCAGCGTGCGGGGACGCGGGCCTTTGTCAGGCCTGATGAACATGCGCCGGAGCGTGAGGACCGCGCGCGGCGTGCCGCCATCACCTTCACGCTTGGCGACAATGATGCCCGCACGGCCAAGGGCACATGGAAAGCGGCTAAGACCCACCACCAGATAGCCGCGTGAGCGATCTTGCACGGAACGCACGACAAGCAGGGTCGAAACGGTGTGTCTGACTGTCACCGGAGCATCTCTCCATCGGGTCATCTGTGTGCGATTTCGCCTTTTGCAGAAAACACATTATCGTAGACTAAATCATTCGGCATCACTCCCTCCGGTTTTCATCCCCATGTCCCAGACCTACAAACTGCTTCTTGTCGATGACGAGGATATCCTTCGCGAGACACTTGCGGAGCAACTTGGCCAATATGACGAGTTCGAGGTCATCCAGGCTGCCGATGCGCAGTCTGCCGTGCAGTTTGCCAAGGTGGAGCGCATCGATCTTGCGGTGATGGATGTCGGGCTGCCAGACATGGATGGGCGAGATGCGGTGAAGCAGATGCGCCGAAACGGTTTCAAGAGCCCGATCATCATGCTCACCGCGCAAGGCTCAGATGCCGATACGGTTCTGGGGCTTGAGGCAGGCGCCAACGACTATGTGGTCAAGCCGTTCCGGTTTTCGGTGCTGCTGGCCAGGATCAGGGCACATCTTCGGCAGCATGAGGCGAGCGAGGACGCCGTGTTCCAGATCGGGCCCTACACCTTCCATCCAGGCTCCAAGCTGCTGATCTCCGCAAAGGGTTCCAAGCTCAAGCTCACGGAGAAGGAGACGGCCATCTTACGTTTCCTGTATCGTGCAGGCCGCAAACCCGTGCCGCGCGATGTCCTGCTTCAGGAGGTGTGGGGCTACAATGCAACCGTCACGACCCATACCCTCGAAACCCATATCTACAGGCTGCGCCAGAAAATCGAGCCTGATACGAGCAAGGCAACCATCCTGATGACTGATCCCGGTGGCTACCGGCTCGAACCTTAAGGCAAGCGCATCATGACGGCTTCCGGAGCAGCCTGACATGGCTCTCGACAACGACATCGATCTTCTCGCACAGCAGGCCTTGCTTGGTATCATGCCGCGCGAGGCCTTGCGGCTCCTGGCCTTTGCAGCAGAGACACGCTTTCTGCGCGCAGGCGACATCCTCTTTCGCAAGGGCGAGGTTGCTGACTGCGGCTACATTGTCGTCACTGGCGCGGTCGCGCTGGATGCGCGCGACGATGGCTCACCTGCCGACGAAATTGCAGGGCCAGGGTATCTCCTTGGCGAAACGTCCCTGTTTGCCGAACTGGCGCGGCCTGCAACAGCTCTGGCGAGGGAAACCTCGACTGTCATGCGGCTGCCCCGATCCGTGATGACACGTGTTCTGGGCGAGTTTCCGGAGGCCGCCGTGGCGATCCATGATGCAATCGCCGTTCGCGTCCGCTCCATGGCGCAGCAGCTGCAGGAGGTGCGGCAGAGCATGGGCGCCATCGACCGGCCATGACGCGCGCGCAAAGCAGTCTCTGGCTTACAAAACCATGCGCACAGTCACGGGCGCGTGATCAGAAGGGCGTTCCCAGCTCCGGACCTGCTTGTGCACAGTCGCGGATGCCAGCCGTGCCGACAGATCAGGCGAGACCCAGACGTGGTCGAGACGGCGGCCCTTGTCGGCAGTTTCCCAGTCAGCCGAGCGATAGCTCCACCACGTGTAAAGCCGCTCTGGCTCCGGCGTGAAATGCCTGACGGCATCGACCCAGCCATGGTCTGCCCTCAGCTTTTCCAGTGCGCGCGTTTCGACAGGTGTGTGGCTGACCACATTGAGCAACTGCTTGTGGCTCCAGACATCGGTCTCATATGGTGCGATGTTGAGATCACCGACGAGGATCACCGGAGCTGACGTCGGCCTTGAGCCGGTCGACCATGTATCCATTTCCGCCAGGAAAGCGAGCTTGTGGGCAAACTTGTCGTTGATTTCCGGGTCGGGCTCGTCACCTCCCGCGGGCACATAGAAATTATGGATCGTGATCCCGGCGGCCTTACGGGCGTCAGGTGCCAGTTTCACGCTCATGTGACGGGCGTCGTTGCGACCACACATCGGCATCGCGGCAATTTCAGCGAAGGGCAACCGTGAGAGGATGGCTACACCGTTATAGCCTTTGTTGCCGATGATCGCCTGATGCAGATACCCGAGTGCGCGAAAGTCGCTGGCCGGAAACTTGTCATCAGGTGTCTTGGTTTCCTGCAGGCACAGGATGTCAGGTCGCTCGGCCTCCAGAAAATCTTTCACGATGGGAAAGCGCAGGCGAACGGAGTTGATGTTCCAGGTCGTGACGGAAAGCTGCATCAGGTTGATCTCAGGGTTGGGCGCTGCGCGTGATCGACAGCAGCCTGACAGACCATGCTGCAAGCCGCCATGTCCACTCCAATCAGCAACCTCGACCGTAACCTCGTCTGTTCTCGCCCGTCCGTTTTGCCCGTCAGTTCCTGTTGTCGAGGATGCGTTCGAGGTTGATCGTGAACAGCGCGGGGTCAGGCCGCCGCCCCGTGTCGAGATTGGCAACCTGCACACTGGTCTCATAGCCCTGTGGGTCAAGGATGACCCACTGCCTGAGGATATTGTTCTTCGGATCATAGTGCAGCGTGATGCGTGATGTTCCGCCGAGCGTGGCCCTGTCCTCAAGCGTGATGCGGATGAGTTCAGGGGTTGCACTGACGCGTGTGATCTTCACATCGCGTCTCAGATCGATCTGATCCTTCAGCAGAAACTTCAGCGGTGTTTGCCCGATCAGGTAAGGATCCTGGGTTGCCAGCCGCTTGTCCCTGACAACGACAGTGGTTCCATCTGAAATCACCTCGATTGTCGCAGGGGGACGGTATTCAAAGCGCATCTTGCCAGGGCGCTGGATGTAAAGTTTGCCCTCGTATTTGCGGCCGTCGGCACCGAACTGGACAAAGTCGGCGATCAGCGTGCGGAACGAGTTCATGTAGGTGTTGACCCGGTCAACAGCGGCATCGTCGGACAGCGGGCCTGTGGACCCAGCAACAGGATTGCCGGGTGGAGGCGGCATCGGGCGGGAGGCGGGAGGTGCTGTCACATCGGTCTGCAGTCTGACCGGACCGCCAGATGCGGAGGCAGGTGACGGATCACGTTGTGATGTACTTCCGAGATCAGCAGGCCGCCGTGGCGGCTCGGGCGCCGCCTGAGCATAAGCCATATGTGCCGACAGCGTCACCAGACATGCCGCAATCGCAATCGTGCGGGCCATCATGCCGCGATCCTTCCCGTGATGGTGGCACCATGGCCACTCAGAACGTGTTCTTACATAGCACACATGGTCTTTTGGAGGCGCGACTTCAATCAGGCCTCATCATTATCATCATAAGTTGGAGTATTGCGATTCCACAAAACTGGTACCCACCCTCGCCTTCGCAAAGGCATGCTTTTGTGCGCAATGCTCTGGGCCTCATCATTCTTGCGCGACATGCTTAATCGTGATCGTGCCGGACTTGTTCCTCGACAAGAATTTCGCGCTTGCCGGCATGATTGGCAGGGCCAACGATGCCTTCGGTTTCCATCCGCTCCATGATCGATGCCGCGCGGTTGTAGCCGATCTGCAGACGGCGCTGGATATAAGATGTCGAAGCCTTGCGATCTCGCAGAACCACAGCCACAGCCTGATCATATGGATCTTCGGTGGGCGCACCCATGTCGCTCTTGTCAAAGACCGCACCGTCATCATCGGCCTGCGCGGCTGCCAGTTCGCTTTCGTCAGCGGTGACGGCATCCAGATAGTCGGGGCGGCCCTGGGTCTTGAGGTGTGCAACGACCTTCTCGACCTCTCCATCCGAGACGAATGGGCCGTGGACACGGGTGATACGCCCACCACCGGCCATGAACAGCATGTCGCCCTGCCCGAGGAGCTGCTCTGCACCCTGTTCGCCAAGGATGGTGCGCGAATCGATTTTCGACGTGACCTGAAACGATATGCGGGTGGGGAAGTTCGCCTTGATCGTTCCGGTGATAACATCAACCGAAGGTCTTTGCGTGGCAAGGATCACATGGATGCCGGCAGCGCGCGCCATCTGTGCCAGCCGCTGAATGGCTCCTTCGATGTCCTTGCCGGCAACCATCATCAGGTCGGCCATCTCATCGACGATGACGACGATGTAAGGCAGGGCTGCAAGCTCCATGTCCTCCTGCTCGTAGATCGCCTCCCCGCTGTGGCGGTCGAAGCCGGTCTGTACGGTCCTCGTGATGACCTCGCCCTTGTCACGGGCTTCGATCACTCGGCTGTTGAAGCCG
>JANMIB010000015.1:0-2235 GCA_031375605.1 Allobosea sp.
TCGACGGTGGCAAGATCGCGGATGCCGCCGCCGAGCTGCACCGGAAATGACACGTCTTTCAGGATGGCATCGACCGCAGCGCCGTTAATCGGTTTCACGGCGAAGGCTCCATCGAGATCGACGACATGCAGCCAGTGGAAGCCCTGGCGCTCGAAGGCCGATGCCTGGGCGGCAGGGTCATCATTGAACACGGTCGCCCGCTCCATGTCGCCTTGCTTGAGGCGCACACACTGGCCGTTCTTCAGATCAATGGCGGGGAACAGGATCATGGCCGCCAGTCCAGAAAGTTCGTGATCAGCCTCAGCCCGAGCTTCTGGCTTTTTTCGGGGTGGAACTGCGTGCCGATCATGTTGCCATGTCCGACAATCGCCGTCACCGCGCCGCCATGATCGGTGGTGGCGATCAGATCAGCGCTGTCTGACGGCACCAGGGCGAAGGAATGAACAAAATAGGCATGCCAGCCGTCAGGGCCGGTCTTAATCTCATCTAGCAGGGCGTGCGGTTGCAGCACATCAAGCGTGTTCCAGCCCATGTGCGGGATCTTGAGAACAGGATCACGCGTCAGGATGGGCGTGACATCGCCCTTGATCCAGCCAAGGCCTGTGCTGGTTTCATGTTCGAGGCCCCGGCTGGCCATCAGCTGCATGCCGACACAGATGCCGAGGAAGGGGCGGCCCCCGGTGATGACGACATCCTCAAGCACCTCGATCATGCCGCCGACCGCCGCCAGCCCGCGCTTGCAATCGGCAAAGGCCCCGACACCGGGCAGCACGATCCGGTCTGCCTTGCGCACGATGTCAGGGTTGCTGGTCACGACAACGGTGCGTGCAAGACCGGCCTCGCGCGCAGCCCGCTCGAAAGCCTTGGCCGCAGAATGCAGGTTGCCCGAGCCGTAATCGATGATCGCAACTGTCTCCATCAGTGGTCAGCGAGCGCTTGCATCAGGGAACAGGCCTAGCACGCCTTGGCTGCTTGGCTGCGTCATCGAGGGTGCATAGGCCCGTGTCGGCACGACATCTGGCAGGGCAGGCAGGCTCTCGAAGAACCGGCGCTCGACAGTGTCGATGTCCCTGCCCTCGACGACGCCAGCAAAATTCCAACCCTTGCGCGTGAGCTTGCGCTCCAGCAGCACATGGCCTTCAAGACCCAGAAACAGCCCGATCAGCGCTTGCGCCAGCAGCAGACCAAGCGGGTTGATGCCGATGGCTCGCCCGCCAAAGCCGATAGCGGCCCAGATCGCCAGGAAGATCGCGAAAGCCAGCCAGAGCCGCTTGGACAACAGCCACAGCCCGGTGAAGATGAAGGCGGACAGCAGAAAGCCATCCTTGAGGAACACGGTCTTGCCCTGCTGGTCGGCAAGGCTGACGAGGGGGTCATGTGGCGGGGTCAGAACGGTGTAGAACGCCATATCTCAGCCCTCACAATGCGCCCTTGGTGGAGGGAATGCGCCCGCCCTCGCGTGGATCGACGCTGAGTGCGACGCGCAAGGCTCGCGCCAGTCCCTTGAAGCAGCTTTCGGCGATATGGTGCGAATTGGCTCCGTAAAGCGTTTCGACATGCAGCGTCAGGCCTGCATTCATCGCGAAGGCCTGGAAGAACTCGCGCACCAGCTCGGTGTCGAACTCGCCGATCTTCGACGTTGGGAACGTGGTGCGGAACACGAGGAAGGGCCTGCCCGAGACATCGACCGCCACCCGTGTCAGGGTTTCATCCATCGGCAGGTGGATGTCGGCATAGCGGGCCAGGCCCTTCTTCTCGCCCATGGCGGCAAGGATGGCCTGGCCCAGCGCGATGCCGGTGTCTTCCACGGTGTGGTGGAAATCGACATGCAGGTCGCCTGTGACATGCGCAATCACGTCGATCAGCGCATGGCGCGCGAAAAGCTCCAGCATGTGGTCGAAAAAACCGACGCCGGTGCTGATCTCGGCCTTGCCGGTTCCGTCCAGATCGACCGAGACAGACACATCCGTTTCCGCCGTCTTGCGCTTGATGGTGCCGGTGCGCATGATTTGCCCTGAAGATCACAAAAACTGCGGTCGATAATGATAAAATTGAGCATTGCGATTTCACAAAACCGGTGCCCACTTTTGTTCGCAATGCTCTAGCAGGGCTTTGCGGGCAAGGCCAATGTTATGAGCGCTGTCTCGTCACCAGCCCGTTGGTGAAGCGCGCCGGAGCACCTACATGTGATGTGCGGTCACGCGGTTGCGCGATTCGCCATGACGGAGCAGGCAA
>JANMIB010000052.1:0-4213 GCA_031375605.1 Allobosea sp.
GCAAAGCGCCCGTCCCACAGCAATGTCGGGATGGCGCGCGGACCCGTCAGGCCCAGCGACATCAGATGCTCGCGGTATTCCGCCCACAGCTCCTCGACGGTCCCGCGCGTCAGCGCCACCACGATGGGCAGCACCAGCAGGGTCTGGGCCAGGATCATGGCGGCGGGCGTGAACAGCCAGCCCAGCACTCCCAGCGGGCCGGAACGCGACAGCAAGAGGAAAACCAGAAGGCCGGCCACCACGGGAGGAAGGCCCATCAGGCTGTTCACCAGCACGATCACGGCGGAACGGCCGCGAAACCGTGACAGGGCAAGCCAGGCTCCCAGAGGCATGCCAACCAGCGCTGCGATCAGCACAGCCGTCAGCGTCACGCGCAGCGACAGGCCGACGATCTGCAGGAATTGCGGATCACCGGTGATGATCAGCCCGAAAGCTGCGGAGAAGGCTGAAGACATATCCATGCGAAGCGGAAACCAGAAAGAAGTGATCGGTCATGCCGGAGCAGGCAGCGATACCCATGCTCCCTGCCACCGGCCTGTGGCAAGTCCGGTCGGGCTCGCCATGCCGTGCAAGGACAACTCTCAATCCATGAACGTCACGGTCTTGTGGCCGTTGATCAGAACCCTGCCTTCGAGGTGGTAGCGCAGCGCGCGGGCCAGCACCCTGCGCTCGATGTCGCGGCCCTTGCGCACGAGGTCATCGGGCGTGTCGCGGTGGCTGATGCGCTCCACATCCTGCTCGATGATCGGGCCTTCATCAAGATCGGGCGTTGCATAGTGTGCTGTCGCCCCGATCAGCTTCACGCCGCGCGCATGGGCCTGGTGATAAGGCTTCGCGCCCTTGAAGCCCGGCAGGAAGGAGTGATGGATGTTGATGCAGCGGCCATGCAGCCGCGCGCTCATGCTGTCTGACAGAACCTGCATGTAGCGGGCCAGCACGATGATCTCGCTTTCGGTCGATCTGATCAGTTGCCACAGCTCGGTTTCCTGTTCGAGCTTGGTTTCCTTGGTGACAGGCAGGTGGTGGAACGGAATATCGCCGAAATCCACATGTCCGAAATGCTCGCGGCCATGGTTCGAGACGATGGCTGACACGGTCATCTGCAACTCGCCGATCCGCATCCGGTAGAGCAGATCAACCAGGCAGTGATCAAACTTGGAAACCAGCAGCATGACACGGCGCTTCTCCGCCCGGTCACGCATGGCCCAGATCATGCCCCATCTGGCGGCGACCGGGTCAAAGCCGGTTTTGAGGGTGCCGAGATCTTCCTCGCCCGCCACCACAGCAAACACGACCCGCATGAAGAAACGTTCCGACTCAAGGTCGTCGAACTGCTGCGCATCAAGGATGTTGCAACCGGCATCGGCCAGGAAGCGCGAGACATCGGCCACAATGCCGGGGCGGTCGAGACATGAGAGGGTCAAGATCAAAGCCATGGGTCTGCTGCTCGGTTCAGGGTTTCGGGCATGAACAGCACGAAGCGGCCATCAAGGTGAGATGGCCGCTGCCTGTGCTCGCTAACAATGGGGAACCTCATGCCGGAGTTGGCGTCATCCCGCAATCAGATTGACGGCTTGAGGTTGCGGGGCGTCGATCTGCCCGGCCTGTTCGGGCTCCACGGCGGTCCATTCAAGGTTGCCGGCATAGCGCCAGGCCATGTGCCCGGCCTCATCAAGGGCGAACAGGTGCATCCATCTGTTGTCAAACAGCGCCTTCACGCCATCGTGGCGGGCAAGGATGTCGCTCATCGCCTCGCGCGGCGCCTCGATGCAGACAGACAGGCGCAGCGGCTCGTGGGCCAGCTTCTCCCCGTCATAAACTGACTGCCAGGGCAGGCCGGCCCGCAAGGTTCCGCCATTGCCTTCGACCACGCCGATGCCGCCACTGACATTGTGGAGCAGCTTGTTGCCGCCACCGAAAGCCTCTGGCGCGACAACCGAACCATAGTATTGCAGGCTGATCCAGCTTGCGACCACGACCGGCGCGGTCATGATCAGTTCGAGGATTGAGAACCCGCTGTCGTTGTTCCAGTCGTAGTCATGCAGGAAAGCCCGGCCCTTGAGATTCTTGCCGGCCGTGCGGCGGCGCGGCGCGGCGATGAAGGCCTTGCAGCCAGCCAGTGCCCATTCCGGGCGTATCTCGGCCCAATCACGGCTGCGCTGCGGAATCTGCGAACCGTTTTCAGCGCGCGGCAGCCTCAGTGCCCGCTCCGCGCGGGCAAGGTGGCCTGCGCCCTCCAGCCAGCGGCGTGCCTGCGCCAGATCATCGGCGTGGCTGGAGGAGGGGTGGTCAGCCTCATAGATCAGCACGGCATCGGTCGTGGTGTCGTGCAGCGCGCCAAGGAACAGTGTGTCATGCGGGATATGCAGGCCTTTGGCGACCAGCGCGCTCCGCACCTTCGGATCGTTGAGAAGCCCGGCGAGGAGCCGTGCATTCACCTCCCCCGGATAGCCGCCGCACGCGCCGCAATGCAGGCCGCTGGCATGGGGATTGTTGACCACGTTCGCACCATGGCCAGCCAGCAGCACCAGTCGCGCGAATGGCCCTGTCAATGACATGGCGCGCAGCACCGTTTCAGCGGCTGTGATGCGTGCTTCGAGGCTGAGGGCGGGATCAAACCGCGGTGCAGGATCAGGCGGAAGCTGCGCCGAGGTCAGGCCCAGGCCGTCTCCCACCAGCTTGGCGACATAGATCGGCCCGGTCGCCTCGACGAACGCGAACGACGAGACCGCCGCGAGCTTGAACCGGCCCCAGGCCCGCCTGGCCCGCGCGGCGTAGCGCGAGGACAGGTCTGCCTCGGTGTCCTCGCTGGTCCCCGAGCAGGTAAAAACACCCGGATTGAGCAGCACCGGCAGGCGAAGTTCGCGCACATCCGAGCCAAAGCGCCTGTGCCCCGCACCAAGCCCGAAGAAACCCGCAAAGCCAAGCGTCTGGACACCGGGACTGGTCGCTTCAAGCGCGCGCCGAAACACCTCTGAGCGGACATCGATGCAGAAAGCAGCCTGCAGGGCAGGGCGATCATCGCTGATACGGGTCTGCTCTTTGCGCTGATCTTCAGCCATCATCTTCGCAAGACCGCGCTGTGCAGCCCTTTCGGCAGCGTCGTGGAGAAGGGTGTCGATGATGTGGTCGGAGGTGGGCGTGACGGGCCCGGCATGGGCATGGCAGATGGCGGCCCATTCGCGCGAGATCTTGCTGCCATGCTGGATCAGCAAGGCCTCTTCCCAGATCAGGCGAATGACCAGCAGATCCCTGATGGTGTGATCGCTTCCGCCGGAAAGTTCCGCCTGCCAGAGCTTGTAGCGGGCAAACTGCGCGTATCCGCCCAGCGTCATCAGCAACTGGTGGAAGTAGGTGTCCAATCCTTCCGGATACAGGCCAAGCCGTGCCACAGCTTGCGCAAGGGCGTCCTCGGCAGTTTCGGGACAGTTTGCGACATGCGCCGCAAATCCGGTCAATCCGGCGATTTCCGGCGTCAGGTCATGGGTTGCCACGGCGCGCCAGGCCGCGTAGGCGCTCCGGCCATGGGGGGCGGCCCAGAGAGCCTGGCCCTCGTCGAAATAGCCTGCGGCCCAGGCTCCGAACCGCTCTGCAATGAGGCCGGGCCAGTCGATGCCGGATGCTTTCGCGGCAAAATCGGCCACCGTCGGAAACGCCTTTGGTTTCGGTGCCACCTTGTGTGCCGCGGCCTTGAGCGCCGCGACATCGACCGGGGCTGTACCGGTCTGCCGGGCCGCCAGCGCCGCCGCCAGATCCTGATCGGTGATGTGGCCATCAGTGATCTGCGCGCCATACCAGCTGCGCGGCATGGTGACGCTGACGCCTGCGACACGCGCCAGCCGCGCGCTGGTGACGGCAAGCGTGTCACCCGCCTGACCCAGGAAGGGGTTGACCGCGACGCTGGAGGCCAGGGGCCAGAGCGGCGGGATGGCGCGCGCGGCACCCTCCGCTGCCGCAGCCAGCAGGGCGGGTGTTGCCTCGGAACGGGCAGCATGATGTGTCATGAAAGCAGGTCCTTGCGCGATGGCGGGCGGCTGTGTGGGTTCGGTTCAGGTCCGGATGTTGGTTGGTCAGGATGGCCGGATCGACCAGCCGCGCACCAGTCGGTCAAACACGGCGTTGGCATAAAGTCCGTTGGACAGATGGACACGCAGGCCCGCAGCGGCGGGGTGATAGGCCCATAGCGGGGACATGGCCTGCGCCACCGCGATCA
>JANMIB010000066.1:0-4890 GCA_031375605.1 Allobosea sp.
GCGCTCCAGCACGAGATCGCCCTTGGGCTGCCAGGCGACATAGCGATAAGGCCCGGTGCCGATGGCGGCCTTGCCCGTGTTGAACGCCTCGTTGGCGCTCTCCTTGGTGAGGCCCGCCGCCGCCTTCGACGAGACGATGAACAGGCGGATGAAATCATAGGGCAGGATCGGAGCCGGGCCATCTGTCATGATGTGCAGGGTGTGCGCATCGATGACCTTGGTTTCCTTGACGCGGCGCACATAGATGGTCGTCGGGTTCGGGCCTGACACCGTCGGGATGCGCTCGATCGAGAACTTCACGTCCTCGGCGGTGAAATCCGAGCCGTCATGGAACTTGACGTTCCTGCGGAGCTTGAATTCCCAGGTGGTGTCGTTGATCAGCTTCCAGCTTTCGGCGAGGCGCGGCTCGACCTCCAGCCCGTCGCCAGACCATGTCAGCGTGTCGAACACATGCTTGAGCGCCTCTGCGTGCGTGCCGCTGGCGGTGAAATGCGGATCGATGGAATCAGGCCCGCCACGCACGCCGATGGTCAGCGTCTGGGCGCTTGCGACTGTCCCTTGCGTGATTGTCAGCGAGGTGGCGAGTGCTGATGCGCAAACCAGTCCAAGGATGACAGAACGTCGTGAAGTGCGTGCTGAATGTCGCATGATCAAATCTCCGGATCCTGACGGCCTGGCACCGTGACGGCACCTGCCAAAAACCCATTGAAGGCTGAACTTTGTTTGCAGTCAATTCCTTGTGGAACCATTTTTTGCATCTATAATCGAAATCCCATGATAGAAAGTTCGGGATGGAACCGTCCAAGCTGATGAATGATCTGCTTCCCAGCCATGTTGCCGGCAATTTGGCAAACCATGCCGCGCCGGACGGGATCGGTGCCGAGCTGATGGCGCGTCAGCGTCTCGATGCGTTCACGCATGCACGGCTGTGGAAAAATCCATGCGGATTTGCAGCAAGGTTCAATTATCTGGGGCTGCGTTACAACCAGCCGCTGTATGGCTGGGTGCAGGAGCGCTTTGGCCTGGCACGGGTCGAATTCGTGGTGATTTACAGCCTGGCCCTGCAGGAAGGCCTCACCGCCAGCGAAATCGCGGCCTCCACGGCGTTTCCGAAAAACACCCTGAGCCGGGCTGTGAACCGGCTGATCAAACTTGGCCTCGTCGAGCGCCGCACCGACCTGGTGGATCGCCGCCAGCAGTTCTTATCCCTCACGCAAGGCGGACGTCTGATTTTCGACGAGGCCCTGCCGCGTTTTGT
This sequence comes from Allobosea sp., assembly GCA_031375605.1. Classification (GTDB taxonomy): domain Bacteria; phylum Pseudomonadota; class Alphaproteobacteria; order Rhizobiales; family Beijerinckiaceae; genus Allobosea. The sequence goes on from JANMIB010000066.1 coordinate 1,259, forward strand.
GGCGCTGGAGGAGGAGATGCTGGCACCACTGTCGCTGGTCGAGCGCGAGACCTTGTCAACACTGATGGCACGCGTCGTGCTGGCCATGTTCGACACCGGTGACCAGCAGGGCAGCGTCGATGTTGACACTGTGACAACGGGAAGCTGACGCATGCGCATCGCGACGATGAACTGGATGCAGGTGGAAGAACTGGCCCGGCACGAGAAGCGTGCCGTGCTGCCGGTCGGTTCCACCGAGCAGCACGCCTGGCTCAGCCTGTGCGTCGATGCAATCCTGTCCGAGAAGGTCGCGGTCGATGCGGTCGATGGCCTCGGCATTCCGGTCTTCCCGGTCATCAACTACGGCCTCACGCCCAGCTTCGTGGATTATCCGGGCACGGTGACGCTCCGGCTTTCGACGCTGTGCGCCATCATCACCGATGTGCTGGATGGCATGGTGCGTTCGGGGTTCCGGCATCTCACCATCGTCAACGGCCATGGCGGCAATTCGCCGGCGCACGGCGCCGTGCTGGAATGGCTGGATGCCAATCGCGGCATCCAGGTCAAATGGCACAACTGGTGGTCAGCGCCGAAGACCATGGCCCATGTGCAGGCCATTGATCCGGTGGCCAGCCATGCCTCGTGGATGGAAAATTTCCCGTGGACGAGGCTGGGTAACATCGCCATGCCAGCTGCGCAAAAGCCGATGATGGATGTGGCCCGCTTTCAGCAACTCGACCCCGGCGCGAAGATAACCATGCTCGGCGACGGCAACTATGGCGGGCTTTATCAGCGCCCCGATGAGGACATGCTCGCGATCTGGAAAACGGCGGTGGCGGAAACCCGCGCGGTGATCACGGATGGCTGGGCATGAGGGTGGCAATACCGCACCCGCGTCATTCCGGGGCTTCGCGGCGCGAAGAGCCTGGAACCCATCAAGCGACATCAGTGTCATGGCCGCCCTTGTGGCGGCCATCTCCGCCCGAAAATGATGCGCAATCCAATCGAGATCACCGGCACAAGGCCGGTGATGACACTGAACAGCTTGGCATCTGCCCCCCATGCTAGGCTACATCATCCAGCGGTTGATGCAGGCCTTCGTGGTGATGCTGGTGATCTCGGCACTGGTGTTCGCCGGTGTTTACGCGGTCGGCAACCCGATTGACGTGTTGATCTCACCCGATGCGACGCAATTGATCCGCGAGCAGACGATCAAGGCTTACGGCCTCGACCAACCGCTGTGGAAACAGTATCTCGACTTCCTCAACCGTCTCGTGCGCGGCGATTTTGGCCGGTCCTTCGTGTTCAACATGCCGGTGCTGGAGCTGATCTTCCAGAAATTGCCGGCCACGCTTGAATTGACGCTGATGGCCGTGTTCGGGGCCACGCTGCTCGGCATACCGATGGGCATATATGCCGGTTACAGGCCTGACAGCCTGGTGTCCAAGACGATCATGGCGATCTCGATCCTCGGCTTTTCGGTGCCGACTTTCTGGATCGGGCTGGTGCTGATCTTCACCTTCGCGGTAACGCTCGGCTGGCTGCCTGCCGGCAACCGGGGAGAGACCGCGAGCCTGTTTGGCATCCAGTGGAGTTTCCTTACGGCAAATGGTCTGATGCACCTGTTCTTGCCCGCGCTCAACCTGTCGCTGTTCAAGTTTGCGATGATGGTGCGGCTGGCCCGCGCCGGAACGCGCGAAACCATGCTCACAGACACCGTGAAATTCGCCCGTGCCGCAGGGCTTGGTTAATGGACCATCCTGCGCCGCCATGTGCTGCGCCTGATCGCCATCCCCATCGTGACGGTGTTCGGCCTTGAGCTGGGCTCGACGCTTGCTTTCGCAGTCGTGACCGAGACGATCTTCTCGTGGCCCGGCATTGGCAAACTGATCATTGACAGCATCTCGACGCTCGACCGGCCCGTGATGGTGGCCTACCTCATGCTCGTGGCTTTCCTGTTCATCGTGATCAACCTCAGCGTGGACATCGCCTATGCCGCGCTTGATCCGCGCTTGCGCACCAGGAGGGCAGGCTGATGGACAAGACATCTCCGCTTGCACGGTTCTGGGAAGAGTTCCAGCAGAGCTGCGTTGCCGTGGTGGCGCTTGGCGTTGTGCTGTTGATCATGCTGCTGGCGCTGGCCGCCCCGCTGATCTCGCCGCAGAACCCCTATGATCTGGCCAATCTGGTGCTGATGGATGCGCGCCGCCCGCCGGGCTTTGTTGGCTCCAAGGGCTTCACACACTGGCTGGGTACGGATGCGCAAGGCCGCGACCTGCTCTCCGCCATCCTCTACGGCCTGCGCATTTCCATCCAGATCGGCATCATCGCCGGGTCCATTGCCTTCGTGCTCGGCGCGACGCTCGGAGCTTTCGCCGCCTATTTCGGAGGCCGCATCGAAGCCTTGATCATGCGCATCATCGATTTGCAGCTCTCGTTTCCGGCCATCCTGCTGGCGCTGGTGCTGGCAGCGCTGCTGGGGCAGGGCAAGTGGCCGCTGATCGCCGCGCTGGTCACGGCGCAATATGCTTATTTCGCGCGCACGGCCCATGGTGCTGCCTCAACAGAACGCTCCAAGGACTATGTCGATGCGGCCCTCTCAACCCCGCTGGCAGCGAGCCGCGTGGTCTTCCGCCATATCCTGCCCAATTGCCTGCCACCGCTCATCGTGGTCGCGACCGTGCAGATCGCCAATTCGATTGCGCTGGAGGCCACCTTGTCGTTTCTCGGGCTTGGCCTGCCAGTGACAGAGCCATCGCTGGGCATGCTCATCGCCAACGGTTTCCAGTACATGTTGTCCGGTCGCTACTGGATTTCGATCTATCCAGGCGTGGCGCTGATCGTGCTGATCGTCGCGATCAATCTGGTGGGCGATCAGGTGCGCGACCAGATCAATCCGAGGCTTCGCCGATGAGCGCGCTGCTGGAAGTCTCGGGGCTGACGACGCGCTTCGACACCCGCGCCGGCTCCCTGAAAGCCGTCGAGGATGTCTCGTTTTCGGTGGCAGAGGGCGAGATCGTCGGGCTGGTCGGCGAATCAGGCTCGGGCAAGAGCGTCACGGGCTTTTCGATCCTGGGCCTTGTCGATCCGCCGGGCCGCATTGTTGCGGGATCGGTGAAGCTCAACGGCCGTGAGCTTGTCGGCCTTGGCCATGCCGAATTGCGCTCCGTGCGCGGGCGAGAGATCGCCATGGTGTTTCAGGATCCGTCCGCCACGCTCAACCCGGTGCTGACGATCGGCACCCAGATGCGGCTTGCCATCGCGGCGCATGAGCGGCTCAGCGAGCAGGCCGCCAGCGCGCGTTGCGTCGATGTTCTCACCACCGTCGGTATTCCTGATGCGGCGCGCAGACTTGAGAACTATCCGCATCAGTTTTCCGGCGGGATGCGCCAGCGCGTCGCCATTGCCATCGCCTTGCTCAACCGGCCCATGCTGATCATATGCGATGTACCGACGACCGCGCTTGATGTCTCGTTCCAGGCGCAGATCCTCACGGTTATGAAGTCACTGGAGGCCCGGCTTGGCACGGCGATGATCTGGATCAGCCATGACCTTGCCACCGTGTCGTCCGTCGCCTCGCGGCTTCTGGTGATGTATGCGGGGCGGCTGATCGAGGCAGGGCCTGTTGCCGAGGTGCTGCGCAGCCCGCGCCA
>JANMIB010000075.1:0-1686 GCA_031375605.1 Allobosea sp.
GTCGTTCCGGACTATTACGCGACTTATCCCAAGCCCTGCATGGGCGGCTGGGGCGCGCAACTCATGAATATCACGCCTTCGGGCCTGGCACTGCCGTGTCACGCGGCGGAGACAATCCGTGACCTTGTGTTTGATTCTGTGCGCGACAAGAGCCTTGAGGATATCTGGTTTCGTGGTGCAGCGTTCAATGCGTTTCGTGGCGAAGACTGGATGCAGGAACCCTGTCGCTCCTGTCCGCGCAAAGCCGAGGATTTCGGCGGGTGTCGCTGCCAGGCCATGGCCTTTGCAGGCGATCCGGCAGCGACCGATCCGGCCTGCTCGCTTTCGCCACTTCACGGAAAGCTTCTGGCGATTGCCGCAGATGATTCCGCCAGAGGCATGGACGATTACACGTATCGCTCTTTTGTTCGCGCCTGAAGAAACCGCTTTACAGCGCTTAATCCGAAAGTAGCATGTGATGTGGGGTGGCTGACTTCTCTCTGGGAGGAAGTCATGCATTCGTATAGCAGAACCTTCACGCCGACATCAACGGCGTTCGCAAGTGCAGCAAAGCAGTCAACTGCACTGCATGCCGGTCATGCGCCGCCTTTGTTCGCGCTGAGGATGGCAACAGTTGATGTGGTTTCCGCCGCCGTCTCACGAATACATCGGCGCTCCGGCCTGATCGGTGTTCGCTTAACGCCCGTGTACTGATCGCGCCAACAAACTCATGACGCACCTGCCTGTACAAGGCGGCGGTTCAGTCAGGCGATTTTGCCAATCATTCGGCTGCCTCTGCACTCTCGGTTTTTGACCGTCTTCACACACGATCAAACATTCGGCGCGAGCCAAAAGGAGGGTGTTCTCAATCACCATACATCTACGAATGATCGAAAATACGTTGATAAAATTCAATATAAGTGACGTCACAAGACTGTAAAAGCGAGTGAATAAGTCATATAACCTGCCGTCTTCGACGTGTCGTTTCGATCATGAAAGCAACATAATCGTAGCCAACAGTTCATCTTAAAATATCAACATCAGGAGGGAACGATGACGAGACGTCTTTGCTTTCTAACGTCTGTTGCATGTTTTGCGCTGACGAATATGACAGGGTCTGTGGTAGCGCAAAGTCCGGGAAATGCGCCAGCTTTGGTCAGCACGGCCATCATGTCGGGTCGCGATCTCACCTGGGATATGGCGTTCCTGCCGGACGGGACGATGTTCTTCACCGAGAAATGTCGTGGCCTTTCGGTTCGGATGCCATCCGGGTCCATTAACTCCTTGCTTGGCATCAAGGATTCCAAGGGCTTCCCGGATACCAACGCGGATCTTTTCTGCAGCGGTCAGGCCGGCATGAGCGGTGTTGCCGTCGATCCAAACTTTGCGACCAATCGTTTCATTTATGTCTTCTCGGCCTCCAGCATGACTGCGCCGGGAACCAATCGTGTGATGAGGCTCACGGTCAACAGCGACCTGACGCGGGTTGCGAACAGAACCGACATTGTCGATGACGTCTCCTACAAACCGGCAGCGAGCAACCACCCATTCGGCGATGCCGGTGCACACAATGGCGGACGCCTGCGCTTTGGCCCGGCGGACGGGTTCCTCTACGTGACCACCGGCGACACGCATAACGGAATGGTGCCGCAAGGTGCCACCCGCATGGGTGGAAAGGTCCTGAGGGTGGACCGGGACGGGAAAGCC
>JANMIB010000078.1:0-1830 GCA_031375605.1 Allobosea sp.
GCCAGCGTGAGGCCGATGACCAGACCTGCGACATTGCCGCCGCCGCTCTTGGCCTGCGTCACGCCAAGGATGACCGCCGTGAAGATCAGCGTTGCCAGGAACTCGACAAGGAAGGCCGAAAGAACCGACCAGTCACCAAAGGTGTTCTGCCCGAAGACGCCGCCCTGGATGGTGTAGCCGCCAGCCTTGCCGCTCAGAATCAGCGCCAGCATGCCTGCGCCGATAAATCCGCCGATGAACTGGCCGATCAGGTATCCTGGTACGTCCTTGCTGTCGAAACGGCCCGCAGACCACAGCGCCACCGTAACGGCAGGGTTAATGTGGCAGCCGGACACCGGGCCGATGCAATAAGCCATGGCTGTCACGGAGAGGCCGAACGCGAGCGCAATGGCAACAATACCTTGCGTATGGACAGATGCGCCCATGGCTGATGCAGGTGTCAGACCTGTTCCCAGCAAATTGACAGCAACAACTGCACCGCAGCCGACAAAAACCAGAACGGCTGTGCCGAACGCTTCTGCAATATATTTCTTCATGACGACCCCTCGTGTTTTTGATCACTTTACAAATGCTATGCGAGTCTTTGCATCACAGCAATGTGATAGCTTGCGCGCATCGGAAATATCTGCCGTTGCGTAGTGGTTCGCCGCCGTCAGGACCGCAGCCAGCCGATCAGCATCGGCACGATCAGCGCCGTGATCAATCCATTGAGGCCGAGCGCGATACCCGCGAACGTGCCTGCCACCGGATCGACCTGGAAAGCCCGTGCCGTGCCGATCCCGTGCGAGGCGACACCTGCTGCGAACCCGCGCGCGCGGTAGTCGGTGAGGCCCATGGCGTTCATCAGCGGCGTGACCATGATGGCGCCAAGCACACCCGTGCTGATCACGAGCGTGGCGGTGAGAGCCGGGTTGCCGCCGATTTCCTGCGAAATGCCCATTGCGATGGCGGCGGTGACCGATTTTGGCGCAAGCGAAGCTAGCACGTCAAAAGGCGCGCCGAAGGCCCAGGCGATGCCGACCGCAGAAACAACGGCGGTGAATGCGCCTGCAACCAGCGCCGCGAAGATCGGCGCAAGCGCCTTTCTCACTGTGTTCCAGTTGCTGTGGAGCGGCACGGCCAGCGCCACCGTGGCAGGACCGAGCAGGAAATGCACGAACTGCGCGCCCTCAAAATAAGCCTCATAAGGCGTGCGGGTCAGCGTCAGCAGCACCGCCAGCAACAGCACAGCGATCAGCACTGGATTGACCAGCGGGTTGCGGTGGGCCGCTTGGGAAAGCCAATCGGCGATGGCGTAGGCGGCAAGCGTCGCTGTCAGCCAGAACAGGGGACTTGCGGCAAGGAAGTCCCAGAGGCGGGCAGGATCGCTCATGAGGTTTCGCCAGATCCGGATTTTGCATCCGTGCGACGTGCAACGGCCACAAACACCAGGGCCGTCACGATCAATGTCAGCGCCGTCGATGCGACCAGCGCGATGATCAGGCCCGGCCCGTTCGCGGTCAGAACATCAATCTGCCGGATGATGCCGGTGCCTGCAGGCACGAACAGCAACGACAGGTTGGCCAGCAGGAAGGCTGCGACTGCGCCAAGGGGGAGGGTGGCGATGTCAGCCGCATCGGTCTTCATCCGCGCGCGAAGCTGAAGCGCGGCAAACAGCAGCGCCATGCCGATGACTGGGCCAGGCACGGGCAGGCTAAGGCCGCGTGCCAGCACCTCGCCGAGAAGCTGGCAACTGAGAAGAATGAGAATGGCATGGAGCATGATGGCACTGCTATCACGCTTCCGAGCGCTGTCACCCGTCATTGCGAGCGCAGCGAAGCAATCCAGCAG
>JANMIB010000154.1:0-3433 GCA_031375605.1 Allobosea sp.
CTGCCATGTCCCTGACCTCGCGCGGGCCCTGCACCTTCATCGGCACGGCCTCCGCCCCGCCATAAAGACGATGCGACGCATCGGCGAAGCTGCGCAGGGGCTGTGTCATCCAGCGCACGACGAGGATCGAAATGCCGATCACACCCAGTGCCATCAACGTGGTGGAAATCAGTGTGCCATGGCCAGCATCAACGGCAGGCGTGAGGCGCGCGAAGATGCTGACATTGACCCAGCTTTCATCCGGTAGCCGCATCGACACCATGGTCAGGTGAGGATCCGCGCCCTCTTGCCGGTTTGCACCCATGACGATCTGCTCGTCCTGCAGGTCGGGAGAAAGTTCCTTCAGCTTGTCCTTGACGCCGCTCCAGGACGCAACGTCGGAACCGCCAACGATGGCCCGTTCGGCTTTGCTCCAGTGCGCCTCGATCGTTCCGCCCGACATGCCATGGGCGACGCTCTCCCGCTCGGCTGGCGCGACCCGCATCACGGCCTGGCGGATGCCGAACAACCTGTCTGCCAGCCGGGTCTCGCTGGCTGTCGTGGCTTCGCGGTCAAGCGCCATCTGATAGGCATAGAGGCTGACCACATGGACCAGCCCGATGCCCATCAGCAGCAGCAGGATCGTGCGGTTCGTCAGCGTATCGAGCCAGCGCATCATTGCGGGTTTCTCATCGCGGGTTCCTTATCTTGGCTCGACCTTTGGCATGAACAGATAACCCGCGCCGCGCACTGTCTTGATCATCGGATCGCCATCGCTGTCGCGTTCGATCTTGCGCCGAAGGCGGCTGACGAGAATATCGACGGATCGATCAAAGCTGTCAGCCACGCGGTTGCGCGCCGCATCAAGCAGATGATCGCGCGACAAGATCCTGTTGGGCGCTTCGACGAAGGCCACCAGCATGTCGAATTCCGCGCCGGACAGTTCTACCAGCAGGTTGTCAGGCGTGGTCAGTTCACGCCGCAGGACATCGACGGTCCATCCGCTGAAACGGAACCCTTTGGTCTGGCGCTCGGTCTTGCCCGAGAGCCCGCCTGTGCTCCGGCGCAGCACGGCCTTGATCCTGGCCAGCAACTCACGTGGGTTGAACGGTTTTGACACATAATCGTCAGCACCCACCTCAAGCCCGACAATCCGGTCCATCTCGTCACCCTTCGCGGTCAGCATGATGATGGGGGTGGCTGATGTCGCACGCAATTGCCGACACAGGTCAAAACCGCTTTCGCCGCTCAGCATCACGTCGAGCACGATGAGGTCGATGTCTGATGCGGCAAGCGCCTGACGCAGCTCCAGACCGCTTTGGGCGGTGGAGGCGCGAAAGCCGTTGCCGCGCAGAAATTTCGCCACAAGCTGGCGGATCTCTCCGTCATCATCGACGATGAGAACATGCTGCTGATTGTTGTGATCAAGGGACATCACGTTGCCTGCAAGGGGCGGACATGAGTGGCGGATTGCGAAACACGCGGCAATTTGGCTGCATGGCTTGCCCCGCCGGATGGCGTGATCGCGTGAAAGAGATCAACGTCACGCATGTTCATGCCAAAGCCATAACAAATGCGGATCGACTTGTCATTGCGCTGCATCCAGGCAAAGCGCGAGGTGGCGACCCGGATCACGCGAGCCTGTCGAGTGCGTCGTTGAGCATGCCGCGGCCTGCCGTGACGGGTTCAGGTGCGGGCGGCATCCCGCCAATGGCTTCAGTGAGCGCCTTTGCGGCTGCAATGACCGCTCCTGACGCGTGTTTGATCAGGGCATGATCGACCCGCACCGTTGGCCCTGAAATCGACACCCCGCCGATTGGTTCCCCGATCTCGTTGAACACCGGGGCGGCGATGCAGCGCATGCCGAGGTTGCGCTCCTCGTCATCCAGCGCAAAACCGCTGTGCCGCGCTTCGGTCAGATTGGCGCGCAAGGCAGTGGCATCCGCAATGGTCCGCTCGGTGAAGCGCTCGAAATCGATGCGTGACAAGATGGCCGCACGGTTTGGCTCGTTCATGAAAGCCAGAACGGCCTTGCCGATGCCCGAGGCATGATATGGCCCGCGTGTGCCGGGCCGGAAAAACGCCCGGATAGGGGCGTGGGTTTCCGCCTGGGTGACGAACACCACGCCATCGTGCTCGGCCAGCGCGATGTTGGCGGTTTCGCCGGTCTGCATCATCAGGGCCTGGATGATGACGCGGCCACGTTCCGCCAGCTTGCGGCGCCTGAGAAAAGCCGAACCGATGCGGAAGGTCTCCACCCCGACAAACCAGAGCTGACTGGCTTCCTCGAACTCCGCCAGCCTTTGCTGCTGCAGGGTGGACAGCATGCGATAGGTCGTGGAAGGGGCGAGATCGGCGCTGCGAGCAATCTCTGTCAGCGACAGACCATCAGCATCGGCCACAATTCTGAGGACGGCAATGGCGCGCTCAAGTGACTGGACTGAACCACTGTCAGCAGCGGCATTGATCGATCTCGGGCGGCCCCGCATGCGCCGCTCTGTGGCCTGCTCGGTCATCGTGCGTGTGCTCCGGATCGAAAGGACAAGTGATTTATTTGAGATTTCAAAAAACGATTTTGCTCAATGGAAAATTCTTAAGCACTGGAATAGCACAGTTTTTGGTTATGTTTCGCATCGTGAAATAATATTCCGAAAAAATTGCTTCAAATCGCCGCATATGGGAGACATTTGCCCAAGGGAAAATCCCGCATCCAAGGAGCACTGACATGGCACGCATGAGAGCAGTCGACGCAGCAGTCCTGATCCTCGAGCGCGAGGGCATGTCCTGTGCCTTCGGTGTACCTGGTGCGGCCATCAACCCGTTCTATTCGGCGCTTAGGGCACATGGCAAGATTCGCCACATTCTGGCGCGCCATGTCGAGGCAGCTTCCCACATGGCCGAGGGCTATACCCGCGCGCGCGCCGGCAACATCGGCGTGTGCATCGGCACATCCGGCCCGGCCGGCACCGACATGATCACCGGGCTCTATTCTGCGCAGGCCGATTCAATTCCGATCCTGTGCATCACCGGGCAGGCTCCGCGCGCCCGGATGTACAAGGAAGATTTTCAGGCGGTCGACATCGAGTCCATCTCCAAGCCGGTCACGAAATGGTCTGTCACCGTTCGCGAGCCTGCGCTGGTGCCGGGCGTGTTCCAGCAGGCCTTTCATTTGATGCGCTCGGGTCGTCCGGGTCCTGTCCTGATCGACTTGCCGGTCGATGTGCAGACCGCCGAGATCGAATTCGACATCGAGACCTATGAGCCGCTCAGCGTTTACAAGCCTGCCGCCTCGCGCAAGCAGATCGAAAAGGCGCTGGCGATGCTTGATGCCTCCGAGCGCCCGCTGATCGTGGCTGGTGGCGGTGTCATCAATGCCGATGGTTGTGATGAATTGGTGCGCTTCGCCGAGATCAGCGGCATCCCGGTGATCCCGACCCTGATGGGCTGGGGCTCC
>JANMIB010000095.1:0-13386 GCA_031375605.1 Allobosea sp.
GCTGATCCGTCGGCTGGCGGCGGATTGCAGAGCGCGGATTACTTCGTCCTGCAGCTCCTGAACCGCTACACCCCGCCACTCAAGCACTTCCGCCGCTCGCGTTACCTGCACCCCGAGCGTCTCTATGTCGAACTGCTGAAATTCGTGGGCGAGCTGGCGACGTTTGCTTCCCCCGAGCGCAAGGCCAATGATTACGCGGCCTACGATCATGACAATCTTGAGGAAACGTTCGCACCTGTCCTGCGCGACATCCAGATGCTGCTCTCGGTCAGCTTCGGACGCCGGGCACTCAGGCTCGAACTGATCCAGCGCGCGCCCAATGCCTATGTCTCGACCATCAAGGACCGCTCCTTGTTCCGCACGGCAAATCTGGTGCTCGAGGTTGCAGCGCGCCGTCCGCTCACCGAAATCCAGACGCAGTTCCCCAATCTTTTCAAGATCGGCCCCAACACCAAGATGAACGACATTGTGCATGCGCACCTGCCCGGTGTCGGGCTTGTGCACCTGCCGACCCCGCCGCCCCAGATCAGGGCGATCGCCGACCACGTCTATTTCCTGCTGGACCGGAATTCCCCACTTTGGCCAGAGTTCAGTTCGGCCGCTGCCATCGGGATGCACTTCTCCGATGACTGGCCTGACCTCAATCTTGAACTCTGGGCCGTGCTTGGAGACCGCCGATGAGTGATCAAGGTGACCCGTTCGAGCGCAACAACAAGACGGTGCTCAGGCTCAATCCCGGTGGCCGGCGGCCGACCGCCGCCCCTGCCGCGCCCCAGCCTCCGGCTTCGGCACCCTATCCACCGCCTCCGGCTTCGGCACCTTATCAACCGCCTCCAGCCTGGCCGAGTGCTCCTCCGCCTCCACCTCCGCCTGTCACAGGCCAATACAGCGGTGGTGGATATCAGGCACCTGCACCGCCATCTGCCCCGCCCGGACAGCAGGATGCTTGGTTCACGCCGCCGCCAGCGCCGCCCCCGCCCTCTGCCGCATCAGGGGCCGCACTGATCCTCAAGCGCGATGTGCCGATCGCGGCAAATGCCAACCTTCTGCTGGAGGCTGCAGGGCCGCTTCTTCTGCTGCTCGGGCGTCTGCGCACGTCGTTGATGAGCGCCAATTTCGCGAACCTGATGGAACAGGTCGCGGATGCCGTCGAGGAGTTCGACAAGACCATGCGGCTGGAAAGCGTGGCGTCGGCCACCGCAGATGACGCGAAATACGTGCTGTGCGCCACCTGTGACGACATCGTGCAGAACATTCCCAGCGAACAGCGCCATGTCTGGGCGCAGTACAGCATGCTCAGTCGTTTCTTTGGTGAAAGGACGGGCGGCGTCCGGTTTTTCGAGAAACTGGACAAGGCCAAGCAGGATCCGGTCACGAACTACGATCTGCTCGAATTGATCTATGCCTGCCTGGCCATCGGCTTTCAGGGCATCCACCGGACCACCGGCGCTGCCGCGACATTGCAGGCTATCCACCGCAACACCTATGAGCTGCTGCGGCGTGCGCGTCCGCGCTCGCGTGAGGATCTGTCGCCCCATTGGCGTGGCCAGGAACTGCCGCGTTCGGGCTCCACATTCCGCATTCCGCTCTGGGCGCTTGCTGCGGTGGCGGCTGTGGCCTTGTTCGGCGTGTTCGTCACCTTGCGCATCATGTTGTCCGGCAACACGGAAGTCGTGACTGCCGAAATGGGTCGCATGTTCCCAGACACCCAGCTGGGGCTGGAGCGCGCGGCTGTGGCGGTGCCGGCTCCTCCGGTTCCGGTGAAGGCCTCTTCCCAGCTTGAACGCATCAGGGCGCGGCTCAAGACCGAGATCGACCAGAACAAGGTGGATCCCGTCGAGAGCGGCCAGTCGATCATCATCCGCGTCGGGGCGTTCACGCTGTTCGAGTCAGGCCAGGCAACGGTGCGCCCGGATTTTGAACCGATCGCACAGAAGATCGCGGATGCCTTGCAGGCCGAACCCGGCGAAATCCGGATCACGGGCCACACCGACAATGTCCGTATCGTCACGGCGCGGTTTCCGTCCAATTACGAGCTTTCGGTCGAGCGGGCGACCGCAGTTGCCAATGTGCTGAAAGGCCGAATTTCCCAGCCCGAGCGCCTCAAGACCGAGGGCAAGGGCGACGCGGTGCCGCTGGCCTCCAACCAGACCGCAGAGGGTCGGGGCCGCAACCGCCGGGTGGACATCTCGCTCCCCCGCGAGGAAACCTTGAAGACGGCCTCAAGATGATCATCAACCGGGGACAGGCGTGATGGGCAAGACAGGCTGGTTGAAGATCGTCAGCGTCGTCATCGGCGTGATCGCGATCGGCACGCTGATCTGGTTCGCAGGGCCGCTGGTTGCGGTCGGTGATGTGCGCCCAATGGACAGCACGCTCATCCGCGTGCTTTTCGTCGGCCTTGGATCTGTCGCGGCCGTGGTCTATCTCGCGACGGATTTTGTGTCGCGCACGAAGTCCACCGCCGCCATGGCGCGAGGACTTGCGCAGATTCCGGGTCTTGGGGGCAGCTCAGGTGGTGCAAGTGGTGGTGCATCTGGCAGCGCAGACGCACAGAAACTTCAGGACGACGGCGACACGCTGAAGATGCGCATGTCGGACGCGCTGCTGACCTTGAAGAAAACCTCCGGTGCCAAGGGCGATTTTCTCTATGACCTGCCCTGGTATGTGATCATCGGCCCGCCCGGCTCCGGCAAGACGACCGCATTGGTCAATTCCGGCCTGAAGTTTCCGCTGACGCGCTCGGGCGCGACACCGGCGGCTATCGCTGGCGAAGGTGGCACGCGGTATTGCGACTGGTGGTTCACGGAGGATGCGGTGCTTGTCGACACGGCAGGCCGCTATACCACCCAAGATTCGGACAGCCAGGCGGACAAGAGCAGCTGGTTTGCGTTTCTCGACCTGTTGCGCAAGAACCGCCCCAAGCAGCCCATCAACGGCGTGTTTGTCTGCATCAGCATCGAGGATCTGCTGAAGCTGCCAGAAGCCCAGCTTCGCGCTCATTCCGATGCCATCCGCAGCCGCCTTGTCGAACTGCATGACCAGCTCAAGGTCGATTTCCCGGTCTATGCCCTGTTCACCAAGGCTGACCTGATTTCAGGTTTCACCGAGTTTTTCGGCACGTTGACCGAGGAAGAGCGCCGCGCGGTCTGGGGCGTCACCTTCCAGACCAATGACAAGACGGCCAACCTCGTCGCGCAGGTTCCAGACGAGTTCGATCTCCTGATCGAGCGGCTCAACCATGAGGTCGTGGACCGCGTGCAGGAAGAGCCGACGCCGCAGGGCAAGGTCCAGATCTTCGGATTTCCGAGCCAGATTTCCGCGCTGAAAAAGCCTGTGTTCGATTTCCTCAACCGCATTTTCGAGCCAACGCGCTATCATTCCAGCGCCACCTTGCGCGGCTTTTACTTCACATCCGGCACGCAGGAGGGAACCCCGATCGACCAGCTGGTCGGCGCCCTGTCGCGCAGCTTCGGGGCGCAGAATGTCGGCTCGGTGCAGTACTCTGGCCTCGGCAAGAGCTACTTCCTGACCAACCTTCTCCAGAAGGTCGTGTTCGCGGAGGCTGGCTGGGTCTCGACCAACGTGCGCGCCGTGCGGCGCTCGATGATCCTGAAAGTGGCTGGCTACAGCATTCTCGGGCTTGTTTCCTGTGCGGCCGGTGCGCTGATGTGGTTCAGCTACACCCGAAATTCGGATCTGGTGAACCGCTCTTACGCAGGCGTGACGCAATACAAGACCATTTCCGGCCCGCTGCGCGACGAAACCATGATTTCGGACAATGATTTTGCGCGCGTCCTGCCGGCCCTGCACCACCTGCGCAACATGCCGACAGGCCATGCCCAGCGTGCCGAGACGACGCCGTTGGCAGGCCGGGTCGGTCTTGATCAGCGTCCGCGCCTCAACAGCGCGACGGAGGCTGCTTATGATGAGGGCCTGCAGCGTTTGCTGCGTCCGCGCCTGATGTTCCGCCTTGAAGGATTGTTGCGCGCCAACATCACCAATGCCGGCTACCTGAGCGAACCGCTCAAGGTCTACCTCATGGTCGCAGGGCGCGAGCCGATGGACCGCCGCCTGCTGCTCGACTGGATGCGGCAGGACTTTGAAGTCCTGTTTCCAGGTGCAGGCAATGCGGTGGGACGGCAGGCGCTGATGGAGCATCTCGCCCGGCTTGCCGAGCTTGACACGCCGCAAGGTCCCGCTGCGATCGACATCGACCATGCGGTCGTGCAGGAGGCCCAGAGCGCCATCGGCCGCATGACCGTTGCCGACCGCGCGTTCGAGATTTTGCGGGCCGGTGCCCGCACCAATGCCGAGCGGGATTGGGTCGCCCTGCGCAAGGGCGGGCAGGACGTTGCACTGGTTTTCGAGGGTGCCAACAATGCCAGCCTCGACACCGTCCGTGTGCCGTTCTTTTACACATATGCCGGGTTCCACGAGGCTTTCCTGTCAAAGATCGGCACCGTTGCCGACCAGGTCCGGCAGGAGCGGCGGGTGCTCGGCGATGTCGGCAACCAGGCCGCGCTGCTGGCCCAGTATGAGCGCCTTCCCCAGGCCCTGCTGGAACGCTACAGCCGTGATTTCGTGGCGGCCTGGCAGACCGAGTTGCGCAAGATGCGGATCAAGCCGCTGACGGCGGACAAGCCGCGCTATCTCGCTTTGCAGGCCGCTGCGTCGCCAACCTCGCCGATCACGCAACTGATCGAGTCGATCCGCGAGGAAACAGCCCTGACGCGCGAACGTCCGGCGCAAGCTGGCCAGCCAGCAGCCCAGCCAGCCACGACGCCTACATCGGTCCCGCGCATTACCCTGCCCGGTGGCGAAGCTCCCGGCGCATCTGCAGAAGCAGCATTTCGCAGTTATGCCCTGCTGGTCGAAGGCGACCGCAGCCGCCGCCCCGTCGATGAACTCAACCGGGTGCTGAACGATGTCTACACCGCGCTGACGATGCTCAATGATCCTGTTCGGACAGCGCAGGGGCGTCAGCAGTTTGCCGACAGTCTTCGCACGCTGGAGGTCACCTCGACGCGGTTCCCCGACCCGTTCAAGGGTATGCTGCAGATGGCGGCCGCGTCTTTCGACAGTGATGCGGCAGGCACCACCATCGCGCGGATCAATCAGGCCGTCAGCGAGCAGATCACCGGCACCTGCCAGCAGATCGTGGCCGGGATGTATCCTTTCGTGCGCACCAGCACGCGGGAAATCGCCATTGCCGACTTCCAGCGCCTGTTCGGCCCGAACGGCATCCTTGACCGTTTCTTCCAGGCCAATCTGGCCCAGTATGCCACCACCTCCGGGCGGACATGGAGCTGGAACCAGGCCAGCCCGGTGGCACGCCAGATGTCTCCCGCAATGTTGCAGAGCTTTCAGCAGGCTGCAGACATCAGGCTGGCATTTTTCCCCGGCGGGGCACCCGGCTTTGCCTTCGCCGTGCAGAATCTGGCGCTTGCCGAGAGTGTTGACATGGCCCGGCTTGAGATCAACAGCGGGCAACTTGTCAGCGAAAGGCCGAAAGCACCACCGACCGCGTTCTCCATTTTCGGCACGGCACCAGCAGCGCCCCCACCGCCAACGGGGCCTTCTGCCACCGTCACCTTCCAGTGGCCGGGCCCGATCAACCTTGGCGGCGCGTCGCTCACGGTTCTGCCGGATGTCGGCGGGCGGGCCAATTCGTTGCAACGGCCAGGCCCATGGGGCATCTTCCGTCTGCTTGATGCGGTCAATGTCACCACGCAGGGCGCGGAAATGACGGCGCGCATGAGTGTGGGCGGGCGGGAGGTGCAGTACCGGATCAATGCCGTCACCTTGCCAAACCCCTTCACCTTGCCGGCGCTGCGCAGCTTCAGCTGCCCTGCCGCACGCTGAGAGGCGCTGGCATGGCCTGCGGGTTGTTCGGCAAGCTGATCGCGAAACGGGACTTTATCGCGGTCAACACGCCGCGCGAGGTTCTGCTGGGATGGGAGACGTGGATGCAATCGAGCATCGCCGCCAGCAAACACGGCCTGGGACAGACCTGGCTCGGGGCTTACATGCAGGCACCGCTCTGGCGTTTCTGGCTGGACGGCCGCGTCTGTGGCATGGAGGTCATGGGCGTCTTCATGTCGTCGATGGACGGTGTCGGGCGGCATTTTCCACTTACCGTCTTCACCTTTGCCGAATCTGGCCAGCGTTTTGCTGTCCCCGCCGATGGTGGCGACCAATCATGGTATGAGGAGGCGGAGGATTTTCTGCTGTCAACGCTGGATGCCGGCGAGGATTATGACCTTGTCCTCGCAAGCCTGGCCCGTTTGCGAGACGGCCCGGCACAGGCGCATGTCACGCCAGAACGCACCGTTCTGGCACTTCATGGTGCTGTGATCACGTTTGGCCCTGCAGCGCTTCCGCAGCCCGCCGATGTTGCCCCCGCAACGCAGATGCCTGCAACTGCCGAAGCACTGGGTCTGGCTGAAGAACCCGCCACATTGCCGGAGCCGTCCAAGGATGACGTGGCAGGCGATCCTAGTCTGCTTGCTGCCGTGCCAGCAGATCACGCAAGTTATGATCGCACCGGTGATGATCGCACTGGTGATGATTGCTCCACCGCTGAGCCTTCCAAAGCGGGCGCTCCGCAAGCTGTAGATGTAGCGTCGTCCGTTGATGGTCTGGTGCAGGATGTGCCTCGATCACAAGAGGCTGAATCGCCTCAACCTGTCAGTGCCGAGCTGCCCGAAAACCTTGATACGGCCCCTGCAAAGGCAGATAACGACGTTGATCTTCACGTTGATCTCCACGTTGGCGCCCAGTTCGGAGGGCCACCGGACGTGCAAACCGATTTCGGTTTTGTTGCGCTTGCGGCGGATTTGCAGGCGTCCGCCACCACGGGGCGCAGCTTCTGGTGGACGGTTGGCGGCCATGAACATCCGGCGATGGCCATGATCGCAGAAGGGCTGCCGGACCCGCAATTGATGTCGTTGATGCTGACAGGCAAGCCCAACCACCCGGCGAATTGAGGGTCATCATGCAAACCGCAACGCGCGCATTCACATTGAAATTCGAGACAGGTGCCGCCACCCATGTCGGCAAGGTCCGCGAGGCCAATGAAGACAGCATCATTGCCATGCCGGACATGGGCCTGTGGGCGGTGGCAGACGGGGTTGGCGGCTATGAAGCGGGTCAGCTTGCCAGCAATACGGTGACAACGATGCTGGAATCGATCGGGCCAGCCGTGTCGCAGCGTGACCAGCTGGCCCGTTTCGAGGCCCGCGTCTTTGCAGCCAACGAGAAGATCCACGAACTTTCGGGCGAGCGGAACGGTGCTCCGATGGGCTCGACCGTTGCAGCGGTCCTGATCTACCAGCGCTCATATTCGTGCCTGTGGGCCGGGGACAGCCGGGTCTATCTCGTGCGCGGGGGGCAGATGGCACAGGTATCTCGCGACCACAGCGAGGTGCAGGAACTGATCGACCAGGGCGTGCTCAACGCCGAGCAGGCCGCGACGTATCCGCGCCGCAATGTCATCACCCGTGCTGTGGGAATTTTCGATGATCCCGGCCTTGAGGCAGAGCATGGCGAGATCGAGGCTGGCGACGTGTTCATGATCTGCAGCGACGGGCTGACGGGTCACCTCAGTGATGATGACATCGTTGCCGGGATTGAGGGCCGCCGTTCGCAGGAAGCCTGTGATATGCTGATCGAGCAGACGCTTGAGCGCGGTGCCAGTGACAATGTCTCGATCATCATCATTCGCTGCCACCGAGCCGAAACAACCAATTTCTTCCCAGGCGCAGTGACCAGCGCGCAGACACAGACTTGAGCCGGTGAACAAGACAGTCGTTCAGCTTCGAGGTCAGGCCCGCGCCGGCGTTCCGCCAGGTACGCGGCTCAATGACCTTTATGAGGTTGGCGAGCAGATCGCCCAGGGCGGCATGGGTGAGATCTATCGCGGGCACCAGATCGCCACCGGCGATCCTGTCGCCCTCAAGATGATCAAGCCCGAGTTTGCGGGCGATGAATCGGTCATGGCGCTGTTTCACCGCGAGGCATCCGCACTCAACCGGCTGCAGCACGAGAGCATCGTGCGCTATTATATTTTCGGGACCGACAGGGTCATCAACCGGACCTATCTTGCCATGGAATTTGTCGAGGGCAGCGCGCTCTCCGACATTGTCGCAAGGCGACCCCTCAGCGTGGAGGAGACCACCGAACTCAGGCGGCGGATTGCTGCCGGGCTGCAGGTGGCGCACGACAACGGCATCATCCATCGCGATATTTCGCCGGACAACATCATCCTTCCGGATGAAAATGTCCGCAAGGCCAAGATCATCGACTTCGGTATTGCCCGTTCGACAAAGCCGGGCCAGGCCACCGTGATCGGTGACGGTTTTGCCGGCAAATACAACTATGTGTCACCGGAGCAGGCGGGCATGTTCGGCGGCGACGTGACAGCGCGCTCGGATATCTACAGCCTTGGTCTGCTTCTGGCGACCTGCCTCCTCGGCAAGCCGATCGAGATGGGCGGCAGCATGGCCGATGTGATCGAAAAGCGCCGCACGGTTCCTGACCTCTCCGGAATTGACGACCAGTTGAGGCCTTTGATTGCGCGCATGCTTGCGCCTGATCCAAAAGACCGTCCCGCCTCCATGACCGAGGTTTCAGGCTGGGTCTGGTCCCCGCCACCCCCTTCGGCAAAATCTGCCCCGAAGCCCGCTGCTGCCCCATCTGCCGGTTCCAAACCGCCGATTGCAGCCATCGCGGCGGGCCTCGCCGTTCTGGTTGCAGGTGGCATCGGTGCGTTCATGGTCATGAGGCCCGAAGCACCGCCCGCACGTCCTGAGCAGCCTGCCGTGCTGGTGCCAACCCCTGTTCCAACCCCTGGGCCAATACCTGTGGTGCCCCCGCAACCTCCTGCTGTCACACCGACACCCCAACCCACGCCCCAGCCAGGCCGCCCGGTGTCGGCATCGAGCCATGCTGACCGGATCATCAATTACGTGCGCTTTTATGACAGCGATCCATGCCTTTATCTGCGTCCCGTCGAGGTGACGGACCGCTCTGCGCTGATCATGGCCATGGCGAGTTCGCCTGAAGCGGTTCGTGCCTTCCAGTCTGATTTTACTGTTGTGAACGGCTTTGATGCTGCCATCACGGCCTCCCGCATGATGCCGCAGCACTGCGAGGCGGTGTCTTTTGTCCACCAGATCGACACGCGGCATGACCCTTCGGTGGCGATCACGCTGGCTAGAAACACGATCAAGGCCGGTGAGCGGGCCAGCCTGACGATCTCGGGCGCGGCGGGCAAATCCGTGACGCTCCTGATTGTCGACGAAGACGGGTCAGTCCGGGATCTGAGCCAGCAAGTGCGCCGTGAAGGCAGTTCAGCGGCGTTCGATGCGCGGCTCGATGAGGGGACGCGGGGCCGCCCGGCCCTGAAGCTGCTGCTTGCGCTTGTGTCTGCACAACCTCTTGCCGCGCTTCAGGCCGGAGCGCAGCAAGGGCAAGGCACCCTTTTCGACAAGCTAGCACAGGACATCCGGCAAAGATCGCTTGATGTTGTGGTCGTGCCGCAACTGGTCAACTTCGAGTAATTCATTCGTCGTCGGGTATGGCCGATGACCAATGGCAAGCGCGACGGTGCAACCTCAGACCGGCAGCGTTCCCGACCGTTCTGCGAACACGACAAACCCTTCGACCTCGACGCCGGATTCATTGCGGAGCACGTCGCGGGTGATGCTTTTCAGCACGAATCCCGATGTCTTCAGCTCGGTTTCGACATATTGGCGCGAATGGATGTAGCGCCCGTTATGGTTGAGCACGAAACCGCTCTTGTCCTCGGGCCATGCCTCGACCGTGAAAACAAAGGCACCACCCGGTTTCAGGCTCGCGAGGGCAGCTTTGAAGGCATCGGAAAGAACGCCGAAATAGCACAGCGTATCAGCAGAAATGATCGCATCGAAACTGTCCTGATGACGCGTGAGGAAGGATGTCAGCTCGTCCTCGACCAAATCATCATAGCACGCGCGGGCACGGGCCTTGCCCAGCATCGCGCCCGACAGGTCAACGCCCACGAGCCGGGACGCATGCTCCCTCAAGCCCGGACCGCACAGGCCCGTGCCGCATCCGGCATCGGCAATCGCGAGCTTTCTGGATGTCTTGCCTGCCCATGCCACAAGCATGTCGTTGACCAGGACAGGCGCACGGTAGTCCAGCGTGGCAAGCTTGGTGTCGAACGTGCCCGCAAAGGCATCGAACACCTCTCTGACATAGCCGTCGCTGGCCCGCTCGACCAATTCCCCGCTCACAGCGGCCAGATGATGCAAGGCGATGGGGTTTTCCGGCTCGTCAGCCAGCCATTCGGTGTAGATGCCGCGCGCTTTGGCAAGCTCGCCCAGATGTCCGTAGGCATAGGCAAGAGCGCGCTTTGACATGCGGTCATGCGGCGAAAGCGTCACCGCCTTGAGCAGCAGGTTGATGCCCTCGGCGGTCCGGTTGCGCGACACCAGGAGATTGCCAAGGTTGGAATAGGCGTCCCCGAAATCGGGCCTGAGTTCGATCGCCTTGGCAAAACAGGCCTCGGCAATGTCGGGGTTCTGCTTGGTGCGCTGGACCACGCCCAGATTGTTGAATGGATCAGCGAAGTCAGGCGCCAGAATGGTCGCTTGCCTGTAGCAATCGATGGCGTCATCGAGCCGGCCCATGCCGCGCAGCACATTGCCCTTGTTGTTCCACCAGCCGGCCTCGTCCGGCTTGATCTCGAGCGACCGGACAATCAGTTCAAGACCGGCCTCCGAATTGCCCGCCTGATGCAGCGCAACTCCCTGAAAGTGCAGCACATCAGGCCGGTTCGGCACCATGCTGCTGGCCTCGGCATAGATGGTGAGCGCAGCTGCTGCATTGCCCTGACTGAGCATTTCGAGAGCCAGCACAAGCGCTTCCTCAAGGGTCAGCTTGAGAGTTTCGGGTGGAGGCCCTTCTGCGCTGGAACTGCTCATGTCAGCTGTCATCATCTTCTTCTTCGTCGCGCCCGCGCAAGGTCCAGACGGGAGGCTGTTCGCAATTGTACGGGATGCTCTGGGAACCCATGATCCTGTCACCCGCCAGAATGAAGCAGGCCGGGTTGACCGGGCTGCCATTGATCCGGGTTTCGAAATGCAGGTGCGAGCCGGTCGATGCGCCGGTCGATCCCATGAGCCCGATGATTTCTCCGCGACCGACAGGTTGCCGCGCAGTGACACTCATCTGGGACAAATGCGCATAGCGGGTGATCAGGCCATTGCCGTGGTCGATCTGGATGAGATTGCCATAACCGCCGCCCCAGCTTGCGCTGATGACGGTGCCAGACCCCGCGGCCCTGATCACGCTGCCGATGGGGGCTGCCATGTCGATGCCGCCATGCAGCTTCCTTGTGCCAAGCAACGGGTGGATGCGGTAGCCGAAAGCGCTGGAATAGCGCACCTCCGACGAGGTCGGACGGGTCACGGGGAGTGTCTCGACCAGTGGCTTGAAACCATACAGGACCGCAAAGTTCTGCCGCACGCGCCCGACCTGAAGGCCGAAGGGTGTCTTTTCTTCGGACAGGGGCAGAACGATGTTGGGCAAGGTCGCATCCTGCCGTCCGCGCCACTGCAGCACCGCATCCGGTGTGAGGCCGATCATGCCCATCGCCCCACGCGTGCGCTCGATACGGGCATCGAAAGAGCGGCCCAGAGCGCTGAGAACCTGCATCTGGGTCTGATCCGCGCTGGTCAGGGCACGGTCCATCCTGACCAGAAAAGCATCGATCTCGGCGGATGCCTGATCAGCCGGGGCAAGCTCGACCAGCGGAGGCGCGCCCAATTGCGTCCTTTGAAGATAAGGGGCCGTAGCCTCGTCCCATGGCCCTGCATCGCGCCAGATCAGCCCATCAAGGGTGCCATCATCAGAGATGCGGCCCGGTTGCGGTGTGCCAGGAGCCGGTGTGCCAGGAGCCGGAGTGAGGGTGGGCGTTGTCTGTGCCGACCCGACAAGATCCGACAACCGTTTCAGTGTTTGCAGGCGCGCCTCGATCTGGCGTTGCCTTCGCCCCATTTCCACCACGCGGCCCTCCACAGAGGTCTGGTCAAAGCGTGACTGTTCGATTTCGAGGGTCAGGCGCGCAATTTCGGCCCGGTAGGCTTGCAACCTTTGCTCATAGGTGTCCTGCATCTCGCTGTTCTGCACGATCAGCTTTTCAGACATGCGGTCGCCGAACAGCAGGATGAAGGTCATGCCTGCGCCCCATGCCCCGAGCAGGCCAAGCAAGATCAGCATACTGACAATCGAGCCAAGGCCGACAAGCAGCGTGCGCGATCTGGCGATCGGCGTCACGGGCTTCTGCACATCGAACCGCGACCGCCTGCCCTGCGGCACTGGCGGTGCTGTCGCTGCTTCAGCCTGAAGCTTCCTGTTGCGCTGTCTCACAGACATCGACATCCGGCTTTGAAAAATCCCCTCGGCACGACGCGTGATCTGATGTTACAGCGCTTGCCACACACATAGTCATGTCGGACCTGACGGAAAGTCAATCAGCAGATGAGGACAGCCTTACGAAGTCCGGTCATATGCTTCGGAAAACAGACGCATGAACACATCCAGCATGCCGTGGTCGGATTTGCCGGCCCGTGCTTTCCAGGCCGTTTCATAACGCTCCCACAGCCGCGCCTGACGCGATCTCAGCAGCGAGCTGACACCTTTGTCCTGTTCGACGGCAGCATCGATTTTCTTGGGGTCGAGTTCTTCGATCAACTGGCTCAAGGCCGTCTGCATGGCCGAGAAGACCGCGACCTGATGTTTTTTCAGATCATGAAAGCTGCTTTCGAGCGCCTTCTGCGGCGACAGGTAGCTGCTGGTGGGCGGGCCAAACAGGATGCGCAACGCCTCTTCGCTGGTCGGCGAAAAACGCAGCGGATTGTTGTCCACAGCCTGGATCATCGTCATGTTGGAACTGCGCATCGCGCCCTTTGACTGCGCCCGCGCCACGTGGAGCTGGCGCAGGTTGTCTGCCGTCAGGCGCACGAAAACCCCCAGCATTTCCGCAAGGGCCTGTTCGTCGTGCTGCGCGATGGTGCTTTCATCCACGCCGGCCCCTCGTGCGAAGGCGGCGCGAAAGCCGCCGGAGGTCATGGCGCGCGGCGTTGCCATGGCGGCAGGCGGGAGTGGCTGCGGGGGCGTGATCGCCTGTGGTGCAGCGATGTTCCCGCTTGCGCCCTGCAAAGCCTGCAACGGTTCGGAGACCGCATCGAAGACGCCTGCCGCCACGCTGGATGCCGAGACAGGCAGCGGCGGTATCGGCAATGAGGCCGTGGCGGGAAGTGTCTGTGCTCCGCCGAACGGCTGCAAGGTGCCGGAATCGTCCCCATCATCCGGTCTCGCCTGGTCAACGCCATTCTGGCG
>JANMIB010000099.1:0-3208 GCA_031375605.1 Allobosea sp.
GCCGGCTGGCAGCACGATGTCGCCGAGGTGAACCGATGCGCCAATATCAAGCCCGGCCACCGAAATCTCGATGGCGTCTGGGATGTTGTCGCCTGGCACCATCATTTCGAGCGAGTGCTCGACAATCTGCACCATGCCGCCGCGCTTGACGCCGGGCGAGAGGTCCTGCCCGGTGACATGGATCGGCACGGCGATGCGAATGGCCGTTGCGCCGGTCAGGCGCAGGAAGTCGACATGCAGCGGCGTGTCCTTGACGGGCTCGAGCTGGTAGTCGCGCGGCACGGCGCGGATCACGGTGCCATCGACATCGATTTCGAACACGGTGGTCAGGAAGTGGCCAGCGTAAATCAGACGGTTGGTCTGCGCATAATCGAGCGCGATGGGGAGTGCGGCTTCACCGCCACCGTAAATCACGGCGGGAATCTTGCCAGTACGACGAACTGCGCGGGCGGCCCCCTTGCCACCAGACGCGCGCGCCGAAGCCTTGATCTGCTTCATAGCGGACATGTGTTTGATCCTTCACAAAATGAAAGCGCCGCCAAATGGCGGCCGCCTGCCCTCTAGCCTCCAAGGGTGTCTGGAGAGAGCAGCGCGCGTATAACGCGGATGGCAGGGTGAGGCAACGCCTGTCATAACGTGTTCTTGTAAACCACGCCGCCTTTCATGATGATCTTGAAGTTCTTGGCTGGATCACCGATCAGGTCGAGGTTGGCGATGGGGTCGCCGTCGACCAGCAGCATGTCAGCCAGCGCGCCTGCCTCGATGACGCCGAGCTTGCCGGGATAAGGCGTGCGCGGGCCTGACAAGGCGAGCAACTGCGCGTTATCATGGGTCACCATCTTCAGGATTTCGGCGGGTGTGAACCAGGTGCGCAGCTTGAGGATTTCGCTGGTTTGCTTCACGTTCTGGCGCGGGTCGAACAGGAAGTCCGTGCCCCAGGCCAGCTTGACCTTGTGCTTCTTGGCCCAGCGATAGGCCTTGTCCGTGCCGTCGACCACCAGCTGCTTTTTGGCGGCCACGGCGGGTGGCGCGGTTGGCGGCGCGGGGTCCAGCACCTGCAGGCTGAGCCAGATGCCCTTGTCGGCAAGGAACTTGATCGTCGGCTCGTCCAGCAACTGGCCGTGCTCGATGCACTTCACCCCGGCCTGCACGGCGCGGCGCACGGCACGCACGGTGTAGGCATGGACCGTGACATAGGTGTTCCAGTCATCCGCCGCATCAACGGCCGCTTTCAATTCGTCGAGCGTATACTGCGACACGTCAAGCGGGTCATAGAGCGTCGCGGCGCCGCCGCCCGCCATCACCTTGAGCTGGCTTGCACCGTAGCGCAGGTTTTCGCGCGCCGCCGTCAACACCTCGTCAC
Source organism: Allobosea sp. (assembly GCA_031375605.1). Classification (GTDB taxonomy): domain Bacteria; phylum Pseudomonadota; class Alphaproteobacteria; order Rhizobiales; family Beijerinckiaceae; genus Allobosea. The sequence continues at coordinate 1,364 of JANMIB010000099.1, forward strand.
GCCCGTCGGCGATGAAACCGCCACCAATCTTTTCACCGCGTGTGATGTGTCCGGTGAAGCGACGCGACGGCTCACTCGGCAGGCGGCTGTCGCCATGGCCGGATGTCTGCGAAATGGTGGCACCACTTGGCCAGATGCGTGGGCCAAGTGCACGCCCGGCGTCGATGTTCGCCTTGATCGGAAAGATCGGCCCGCCCATGTCGCGGATGGCCGTGAAGCCGCGCATCAGCGTCGCCGCTGCCTCGTCGGCACCGCGCTGCATGATCGTATCAACCGGTACCGCTTCGTTGGTCATGTCTGCGAGGGCTGAGGCACTGAGCGTGATGTGCTGATGGGCATCGATCAGGCCGGGCATCAACGTGCGCCCGTCGCCATCGATCACCATCGCCCCGGCGGGTGTCGCCATGCGGCCTGCGCGCACGGCAGAAATCTTGCCGCCCTCGACCAGCACGCTCATGCCACGGCTCAGTGTGCCAGAGGTTCCGTTGAAGATATTGACGTTGATGAAGAGTGTTGTAAGCGGCGGGGCAGCGGTCTGGGCCAGCCCATCGCCGGGCAGGCTTGCTCCCACAGCAAAAACACCCATGGCACCGAGAAATCCACGTCGTGACAGTTCAGCGTTGATGCGCTTCGTTGCCACCTGCACCTCAGGCGAGCAGCACAGGCAATCATCCGGCCTGACCAGATGCTGGTATTTCGCACCGACCTTAAACATGAACGTTCCTCAAGGATGGATGTGCAAGCGAAAAATTACGAGTTTCATAAGTATAGCGTCATACACAACCATCAACACGCTGAATTTGATCAGTAGTAACACTGAGATTCAATTTGCACGTGATGTTCTGATCGCACACCCTCAATCAAACAAGCTCGACACCGAGCTCTCCGTCGCCGTGCGCTTTATCGCCTCGCCCAGCAGTTCGGCAATTGGCAGGGTGCGGATGTTGCGGGCGACCTTCACCGCTTCGGTCGGCATGATCGAGTCCGTCACCACGAATTCCTTGATGCTCGACTGCGAGATGCGGCTGACCGCCCCGCCGGAGAACACGCCATGGGTGCAATAGGCATAGACCGCCGCCGCGCCGTTTTTCAGCAGCGCTTCGGCGGCGTTGCACAGCGTGCCGCCTGAATCGACGATGTCGTCGATCAGGATGCAGTTGTAGCCCTCGACATCGCCGATGATGTTCATGACCTCGGAATCGCCCGCCCGCTCGCGGCGCTTGTCAACGATGGAGAGCGGCGCATCAATACGCTTTGCGAGGGCCCGCGCGCGCACCACGCCGCCCACATCCGGCGACACCACCATGACGTTCTTGAGCTGCAGCCGCTGCTTGATGTCGCGCGCGATGATCGGCGCGCTGTAGAGATTGTCCACCGGGATGTCGAAAAAGCCCTGGATCTGGCCTGCGTGCAGATCGAGCGTCAGCACCCGGTCTGCCCCTGCATGGGTGATGAGGTTCGACACCAGCTTGGCCGAGATCGGCGTGCGCGGGCCAGGCTTGCGGTCCTGCCGCGCATAGCCGAAATAGGGCAGCACGGCGGTAATGCGCTTGGCCGAAGAGCGACGTAGCGCGTCCGTGATGATCAGCAGTTCCATGAGGTGGTCGTTCGCCGGGAACGATGTGCTTTGCAAGATGAACACATCCTCGCCGCGCACGTTTTCCTGGATTTCGACGAAGATTTCCATGTCGGCAAAGCGCTTGACCTGCGCCCTCGCCAGCGGCAGCCCGAGATAGTTCGCAATGCTTTCCGCCAGCGGACGGTTTGAATTGCCGGCGATCAGTTTCATCGAACTGGACATGCGGTGGAGCCCCGGCGCGCGCGTGACCAAAGCAAGACGATGTG
>JANMIB010000148.1:0-9980 GCA_031375605.1 Allobosea sp.
GTCGACCGGCGCCCACTTGATCACCGCGCCGTGCCGCTCACGCCAGAAATGCCACGGCACGATGTTGGAATGGTGCTCCATGATCGACAGGATGATCTCGTCACCCTCGCCGATGTCCAGATGGCGACCAAGGCAAGACGCGAGCATGTTGAGCCCGCCGGTGGACGAGCGGCAGAACACGATCTCTTCGGTGCTTGGCGCGTTCAGAAACAGGCGCACCGTCTCGCGCGCGTGCTCATAGGCTTCGGTCGAGGCATTCGCGAGATAATGCAGACCGCGATGGACGTTGGCATAGTCCTCGCTCATCAGCCGCGTCATGGCATCCATGACCTGGCGCGGTTTTTGTGCCGATGCGCCATTGTCGAGGTAAACCAGCGGTTTGCCATAGACCTGACGGCTCAGGATCGGGAAATCGGCGCGGATGGCGGCGATATCAAAAGGGCGGGTGATCGCGTTCATGACGTTCCTCCTCCAAACAGGCCATAGAGCGGTGCCCATACAGCCACGCATACGGCGATGCAGCCACAGAGCCAGATTGTCGTGAACAACAGGCTGCGTAGGCTACCGGTCAAATCCAGCAGGTGTTGCGCCAGAACGGCTGATATGGCGAACGACGCCATCAGACTGGCAAGAGAGAGTGCCAGCGAAACATAGCCAAGGGAACTGGGCAAAACAGCGCTGGCAAGGCCCGCCACAAGATCAAACGCCGTCAGACCCAGTGAAACAACGATCGTTGCAGCCGTTGCCAGATAAAGCCACATGGCCGCGTCCAACAATGATCCTTTGGCGCCAAACCGGCGCGCCAGCCAATCCGTCAGAAATGGACCCTTCCAGATGATCAAAGCCGTCAAGCTCACCATCCCGAGCGAGAGTGATGCCAGCATTGGCCAGGTCAGCATCAGACTGGACGGCTCATCGCCCATGGCGCGGTCAATCACCGCAGACATGCCAGACATTTCCGGCACCATGACGCTGACAAACGTCACGACAGCGCCAGCAACCATGCAGTTGACGAACTCAGCTCGCTCCAGGCCATGCGCACGCCGTGCAAGGCTGGCACCTTTGGCATCGCGCAGAGCCCAGATGCCCTCGCTCAGCAGAGTTGCGATCACACACCTGTCCCCGCATTCAATCGCAGCACGCGCGCATTCAGCCAGTCTTGCACCAGCCCATGCAGGATGTCGCGAATTGGCTCATGATCGATGAAGTCAATCGACGCACCCACGAAGCTCTCGATCATCAGTGCCTCGGCTTCCGCCTTGGTGATGCCGCGCGACATCAGGTAGAACAGCAGTTCGTCATCGAGCGCGCCGCAGGTTGCGCCATGGGCGCAGGCGACGTCATCAGCGAAGATCTCAAGCTCAGGTTTGTTGTACATCGCCGCGCCTTCCGACAGCAGCACGGCGTTGGAGGCCATGCGCCCGTCGGTCTTCTGGGCGTGTGGCTGCACGATGATCTTGCCCTGACACACCCCGGCGGCCTCATCGTCGATGATGGTGCGGAAGAGTTCGCGGCTAATCCCGCCCGGCTCGGCGGCATGCTCCACCACAAGGGTCGAATCCGCATGCTGGCTGCCGCTGAGCAGCGTCGCGCCATTGATCTGCGCGAAGGCATCGCCGCCAGAAAAGCGCGCGAAAACCTGGTGGCGAGTAACCGCCCCGGTCAGTGCCACGTTCACTGAGGTAAGCGACGTCTTGGTGCCAAGATCAGCGGTCAGCGTTGAAAGTGCCACCGCGCCTGTGCTGTTGAGACCAACGCGAATGTGCTGCACCACGGCCATATCACCAGCGATGATCTCGACCGCAGTGTTGGGCTGGTGCGCCAGCGCGCCTTGCCCTTCATGGCTCTCAACCAGCGTGACCTTGGCACCAGCTTCGACCACCATCAGCACGCGAACCGCAGTTGCGACAGCGCTTGGCCCGCTGGTCACAAAGCGCAGCGCAATCGGTCCGTTGACGCTTGCATCTTTCGCCACATGGATGATCGCGCCGTCCGTGATGAAGGCGGTGTTGAGCGACAGGGCAAGATCGCCATGGGCGAGCTTCAATTCGCCAATCCTTGCCAGCAGTGGATGGCCTTCAGTCAGCGCCTCAGCCAGCGGTGTGATGCTGATGCCCGCAGGCACATCTCCTTCGGTGGCGGCATGATAGCCGTTGATGAAAGACAGCGTGACAGCGCCCTGCCCGGCCAGCGGACTGTGACCCTTGAGTGCGACCATGATTTCGGCTGCGTTCGGCTTTGCTGCCAATGGTGCAGCCTCACGCATTGCCGCGCGCAGGTCGGTGTATTTCCACGCTTCAACGCGCCGCGTGGGCAGGCCTGCAGCTGCAAACGTCGCAAACGCATCTTCTCGCGCGTTGGCAAGGCCAGGCAGGCTGGCCTTCAGCGCGGGAAAACGGTCGATCAGTGCACTCTCGGCTGCGCTGCGGATTGTCGTGATTTTCGCGGTCATGATGGCCTCACGCCGCGCTCTGGTAGTCGCGGTAGCCGTTGGCTTCCAGCTCAAGTGCCAGTTCAGCCCCGCCGGTCTTGACGATCTGGCCACGGCTCATGACATGGACCGTGTCCGGCTTGATATAGTCGAGAAGGCGCTGGTAGTGCGTGATCACGAGGAAGGCATGCTCCGGATCGCGGCGGGCGTTGACGCCCTCTGCCACGATCTTGAGCGCATCGATGTCAAGGCCTGAATCGGTCTCGTCCATGATGGACATCTTGGGTTCGAGCAGCGTCATCTGCAGGATTTCCATGCGCTTCTTTTCACCACCGGAGAAGCCGACATTCAGCGGGCGGCGCAGCATGTCCTTTGGAATACCAAGCAGATCAGCCGCCTTGTTCACGCGCTTGATGAAATCAGGGGTCGTCAGTTCCGCCTCGCCGCGCTGCTTGCGCTGCGAGTTCATCGCCGCCTTGAGAAAGGTCATGGTGGCAACGCCGGGAATTTCCATCGGGTATTGAAACGCGAGGAACAGCCCGGCGGCCGCGCGCTCATCGGGCACCATTTCAAGGATGTTGATACCGTCTAGCACCACTTCACCGTCTGTCACCTCATAGTCCGGCTTGCCAGCGATGACATAGGAGAGCGTCGACTTGCCGGAGCCGTTCGGCCCCATGATTGCTGCGACCTCGCCCTTGGCGACCGTCAGGTTGAGGCCATTGAGAATGACCTTGTCCTCGTCAGCGATCTTGACGTGGAGGTTGCGAATTTCGAGCATGGTGGTGTCCTTCAGAGCATCTTCAAACGAGTGAAATAGGCAATCACGATGGATTGCAGATGTTGTAAGCGTGATCGCTCACGTCGGCCTCGCGTGAAGCAGCCGTCCACGATGAATAACTTGCGCGACAAGCGAAGTATTCAACTCCTTGGCTTCGTCGAAGTCCTCTTTCGAACAAGGGACGACTTCGCAATCCAGTCCGGTATCAAAGGTCGGCCGAAGCGCCTTCACATAGTCATCAGAGCCGAAGGTGCCGCCTTCTGGCGCAACAACCAGCAGATCAAAATCACTGTCCGGCCTGTTATCGCCTCGCGCGCGGCTGCCGAACAGCCAAATCGCCTGCGGGTCCAGTGCCGATACAAGCCTCGCAACAAGGCCCTGCAAGGCCTCATCTTCATTGGCATAGATGCCGATGTTGGGGCGGATGGTGCGGGCGTCAGTTTTCACCCCACGCTCCCCTCGAGCGAAATGCTGATCAGCTTTTGAGCTTCCACCGCAAATTCCATCGGCAGTTGCTGAAGCACGTCCTTGACGAAGCCATTGACGATCAGAGCCGTGCTTTCTTCCGCCGTCAGCCCACGCTGCATGCAGTAAAACAGTTGGTCCTCGGAGATTTTCGAGGTTGTGGCCTCGTGCTCGAAGGTAGCCGTCGAGGTCTTGCTCTCGATGTAGGGCACGGTGTGAGCCCCGCACTGGTTGCCGATCAGAAGTGAGTCGCAGTTTGTGAAGTTGCGCGCGTTGGTGGCCTTGCGGTGGGCCGAGACCAGCCCGCGATACGTGTTTTGCGAGCGGCCTGCCGAAATGCCCTTCGAAATGATGCGGCTCTTGGTGTTCTTGCCGAGGTGGATCATCTTGGTGCCAGAGTCGACCTGCTGCATGCCGTTCGACACGGCAATCGAATAGAATTCACCCTTTGAGCCGTCACCGCGCAGGATCACGGATGGGTACTTCCAGGTGATCGCGGAACCGGTTTCGACCTGCGTCCATGAAATCTTCGAGTTCTTGCCACGGCAATCGCCGCGCTTGGTGACGAAGTTGTAGATGCCGCCCTTGCCGTTTGCATCGCCGGGATACCAGTTCTGCACGGTCGAATACTTGATCTCGGCATCATCCATGGTGATCAGTTCGACCACGGCGGCGTGGAGTTGGTTTTCATCACGCTGGGGGGCGGTGCAGCCTTCGAGATAGCTGACGTACGAGCCCTCTTCGGCGATGATCAGCGTGCGCTCGAACTGGCCAGTGTTCTTCTCGTTGATACGGAAATAGGTCGACAGCTCCATCGGGCAGCGAACGCCCTTGGGGATGTAAACGAACGAGCCATCGGTGAAAACGGCACAATTCAACGTCGAATAGTAGTTATCTGTGACCGGAATGACGGTGCCGATGTATTTGCGCACGAGTTCCGGATGCTCCTGCAGCGCATCCGAGATCGAGCAGAAGATGACGCCCACCTTCGCGAGTTCGGCACGGAAAGTTGTGACCACCGACACAGAGTCGAACACGGCATCGACCGCGACGCGGTTCTGCGGCTCGACCCCTGCAAGGATTTACTGCTCACGCAGCGGGATGCCGAGCTTCTTGTAGGCGTCAAGAATGGCCGGATCGACCTCGTCGAGCGATTTGGGCGCACCGTTCATCTTGGGCGCGGCGTAGTAGTAGATGTCCTGGAAATCGATCTTTGGATACTGCACGCGCGCCCAGGTCGGCTCGGTCATGGTCTTCCAGCGGCGGAAGGCATCAAGACGCCATTCGAGCATCCATGCGGGCTCGTTCTTGCGGGCGGAGATGTAGCGCACCGTGTCTTCGGTCAGGCCCTTCTCGGGCTTTTCCATTTCGACTTCGGTGACGAAGCCATACTTGTATTCCGATACATCGATGGATTTGACCTGATCGATGGTTTCCTGAACGGCGGGCATTGTTGTCATCCTTTTCGGCTTTGCGGGTTCAAGGCCCGCAAGTCGTTAAAACATTCCGGCTCAGGCTGCTGCCTGCGCCCTTCGTGTATTCACTCCGGCCAACACGTTTGCGTAGGCCGTCAAAAATCTTGCGACGTCGCCATCATGCGATGTGCGACCAAAACTGACCCTGATCGCCGCAGATGCCATGTCAGGCGGAACCGCCATGGCTGCCAGCACGTGCGAAGGCTTTACCTTGCCAGACGAGCACGCAGACCCCGATGACACTGATACGCCTGCAAGATCAAGCAGGATGAGTGCATTCTCGGCACGCACCTGCGGCGTAGCGAAGCAACTTGTGTTCGGCAGCCTGGGCGCTGACGCTCCAAAGATCATGGTTTCGGGAGATTGTGCGACCAAACCCGCTTCAAGGCGGTCGCGCAGGGCTGACTGGCGCGCCGCCTCAAGCGCAAGTTCTTCAAGCGCTGCCACAGCCGCAACACCGAAGCCGACAATGCCTGAGACATTTTCGGTGCCGGCACGCGCACCCTTTTCCTGCCCGCCGCCGCGCATCATGCGATCGCGCACCTCAATGCGGTCCGAGCCAAACACGACAGCGCCGACGCCTTTCGGGCCGCTGATCTTGTGGGCAGACAGCGTCAGCACATCGGCGCCAAGCGTGGTCATGTCGATCACGATCTTGCCCGCAGCCTGCACGGCGTCGATATGGAGCAGCGCATCCATCTCGCGGCAGATCAGGCCGATCTCGGCAACTGGCTGGATCACGCCCGTTTCGTTGTTGGCGAAGTGAACGGAAACCAGCGTGCGTCCCTCGCAGGGTTCGGCGAGTGCGGCCCTCATGGCATCCAGATCGACGATGCCATTCGGCAGCACGGGGATTTCGGTCGTGTCAGGCTTGGGGAAGCGGTGGCCCTCCCTCACGCATGAGTGTTCGGTGGCGCTGAACAGAAGCCGTGTTGTCGGGCGTTTGTCATTCAGCGTCAGGGAAGGTGTCAGTGCAAACGCATTGGCTTCCGAGCCGCCACTGGTGAAAATCACCATGCGGGCAGGTGCATTGACCAGCCGGGCCACCTGCTCACGGGCACGTTCCATTGCAGCACGGGCCGCCCTGCCCTCGGCATGCACCGATGAAGGATTGCCGCACAGCGACATGGCACCCATGACAGCATCCACCACCTCGGGCCGGGCCGGGGCAGTCGCGTTCCAGTCAAGATAGCTGCGCGTCGCGCTCATCATGGGATCGACTTCAATCTGTTTTCGGGCATCTGGCGATAAATGCTTGAAATTGCACCTGTGACACGTGCTATAGGCCTTCAATCAGTGAAGCGCCCGGTTGGCTCGTGAACGCGTGTTCACGGTGCGTTCAGGGCACTTAGAAGAATTCTAACAGCCTCAGATTTGGCCCGTCGACGGATATAAGTCAAGAGATCGTCATGCTCTCGCGACGTCGTTCACGCTTCCGGACCATGAGGATCGTCAAAACTGCAAGGGTCGGGTGTCCATGCCAGAGGTTATTTTCAACGGTCCATCGGGCCGCATCGAAGGCCGCTATCAGCCATCGAAGAAGCGCAATGCGCCCCTTGCCATCGTTCTGCATCCGCATCCGCAGTTCGGCGGCACGATGAACAACCAGATTGTCTATAATCTGTTCTACAGCTTCGTGGAGCGCGGCTTTTCGGCCTTGCGCTTCAATTTTCGGGGCGTAGGCCGCTCCCAGGGCGTTTTTGACCATGGTCAGGGCGAACTCTCGGACGCGGCCTCCGCACTTGACTGGGCGCAGGCGATCAACCCTGAAGCCAAGACCTGCTGGATTGCCGGCATGTCATTCGGAGCGTGGATCGGCATGCAGCTTTTGATGCGCCGCCCGGAGATCGAGGGCTTCATCTCGATTGCCGCGATGGCGAACCGCTATGACTTCTCGTTTCTGGCGCCCTGCCCTTCGTCCGGCCTGTTTGTGCATGGCTCTGAAGACCGTGTCGCGCCGGTCAAGGACGTGATCAGCGTGATCGAGAAGGTCAAGACCCAGAAGGGCATCCAGATCGAGCATCAGACCGTGGAGGGTGCCAACCACTTCTTCGATGGGCGCGTGGATGAGTTGATGAGCACCGTGAACACCTATCTCGACAAGCGCGTGGGGCCAAAGCCGCCTAAGGAGTGAGAAATGGGGCTGCGCCGTCGGCAGCTAGATGCCGAACCCGCCTGCCCTCAGCGCCCCGCGGAACGCCTCACACTCCGCTGCATCGGCATTTGGCATATGGAACACCTGATAGCCCACTGATCTAGCCGCCGCGATGTTCACGGCACTGTCATCGACGAAGATCAGTTCTTCTGGTCTCAGGCCCACATCCCGCACAAAGCGATGATAGATGCGGTAATCTGGCTTGATCAGGCCGATGTCGGCGGACACCAGCGCATGCTCGAAGCTGTTGAGGAACGGGAATCGCACGCGGGCAATGTCGAATTTCTCGCGGGCGAAATTGGTGATGGCGTGGACTGTATGACCCGCCGCCTTGAGCGCAGCCAGCGTGGCGACATTGTCGTCGATAGCGTGCAACACACATTCGGACCAACGCGTGTCGAAAGCACGCAAGGGCGTTTCATAATGCGGGAATTGCGCCACCAGCTCGACGATTCCATCGGCAAAAGAGCGACCGGCATCGAACTCGAGGTTGACCCACATCAGCCGGGTTGATTCAAGAAACGTCGCGTAGTCGTTGTGATTGCTGAAATATGTCTGCAGCATCTGGTCCGGATCCCAGCGGATCAGGATATTGCCCACGTCGAAGACGACAGCTTTCAGTTCAGACATACCAGCCCCCCTTTTGCGCGAATCCGGTAGCGCAACGCGTGTGCATCCGTGTTAGACGCTGCCACGGTCCGAAACCAGACCGCAGCCTGTTTCAACTTTGCACGACACGACCAAGACTGAGTTTTACCCATGACCGAGTTCACGCCCAAATCCGATTTTCTGCGCATCCTGCAAGAGCGCGGCTTCATCCATCAATGCTCAGATTTCGAGGGCCTCGATGCGCTGGCGGCCAAGGGCCACGCGGTCGGTTATGTCGGCTATGACTGCACGGCGCCCTCGCTTCACATCGGCAACTTCCTGACGTCGATGATGCTGCATTGGCTGCAGCAGAGCGGCAACAAGCCGATCACGCTGATGGGCGGCGGAACCACCATGGTGGGCGACCCCTCCGGCAAGGACGAGACGCGGGCCTTGCGGACCATCGCGGAAATCGAGGCCAACAAGGCCAGCATCAAGGGTGTCTTCCAGAAGGTGCTGCGGTACGGCGAAGGGCCGACCGATTCGATCATGGTCGACAATGCCGACTGGCTCCTCAAACTCAACTGGATCGAGATGCTGCGCGATGTTGGCCGGCATTTTTCGGTCAACCGCATGCTGTCGATGGATTCGGTCAGGCTCCGGCTCGAGCGCGAGCAGGAGATGAGCTTCATCGAGTTTAACTACATGGTGCTGCAATCCTATGATTTTGCCCACATGGCAAAATCGATGGGCTGCAATTTGCAGATGGGCGGCTCTGACCAGTGGGGCAACATCGTCAACGGTGTCGATCTCGGCCGCCGGATGGGCACACACCAGCTTTACGCGCTGACCACGCCGCTGCTGACAACCGCATCCGGCGCCAAGATGGGCAAGACGGCTCAGGGCGCTGTCTGGCTCAATGCCGAGAGCTTCAGCCCCTATGATTTCTGGCAATACTGGCGCAACACAGAGGACGCCGACGTTGTGAAGTTCCTCAAGCTGTTTACGACCTTGCCGATGGGCGAGATTGCAAAACTTGGCGCGCTGGGCGGCGCGGAGATCAACCAGGCCAAGATGCTGCTGGCGACCGAGGCCACCACGCTGTTGCATGGTCGCACTGCTGCAGAGGCTGCTGCCGAGACCGCACGCAAGACGTTCGAGGAAGGCACGATTGCCAGCGACCTGCCGACCGTTGAGGTATCAAGTAGTGAGATTGCTGACGTTCTGGGGCTGCTCAGTGCCTTTGTGAAAGCCGGTATCGTGCCATCAACTGGTGAAGCGCGGCGGCAAATCAAAAGCGGCGGACTGAAACTGAATGATGATGTCATCACCGACGAGCGCGCCAACCTGACGCTCGCCGATTTCAACAGCGACGGCATTGCCAAACTGTCGATGGGCAAGAAAAAGCACGTGTTGTTGAAACTGGTGTGAGGGTATCCGTCATCGCGATCGCAGCGAAGCGATCCAGATATGCGCGCACCGAGGCTGGATCGCTTCGCTGCGCTCGCGAAGACGAGGCAGTTATGCGGTCCGTCGCAACAGGCTCACATAAAACCCGTCGGTGCCACAGCGTAGTGCTGTCAATTGCAGCCCGTGGCCCTTGGGTGATGTGAACGAGGCGAGGCCGCCGAGACCGGCCTTGTCCGCGACCGCACCGGGCTCGATCACCTCGAAACCGGCATGGCGCGCCAGGAAAGCTTCCACCGCATCGTCATTCTCCTCGGGCAGAAGCGAGCACGTGATATAGGCGATGCGGCCACCCTTCTTGGCGAGGCGCGCCGCACGGTCGAGCACGATGGTCTGATCCTTGATGCGCTCGGCCAGCGCGCCGGGGCGTAGCCGCCATTTTGCATCCGGGTTGCGGCGCCAGGTGCCCGAGCCTGTGCAAGGCGCATCAATGAGGACGAGATCAGCGAGACCATCGATGTCGGCCACCGCATCATCATTGCGCAGCTTGGGCGAGCGCACCTGCACGTTGCGGGCACCGGATCGTGTCACACGCTCGTAAAGTGGGGTCAGGCGGCGGCTGTCATTCTCCGTGGCGATGATCTGGCCGCGATTTTCCATCAGCGCCGCAAGCGACAG
>JANMIB010000155.1:0-5558 GCA_031375605.1 Allobosea sp.
GCGCTCACCCGCAACTACGCCGTCATCGTCACGGGCGTTGGCGGCACGGGTGTCGTCACCATCGGGGCTATCCTCGGCATGGCGGCGCACCTTGAAGGCAAGGGCTGCGGCATGATCGACATGGCTGGCCTTGCGCAAAAGGGCGGGGCGGTGTTCAGCCATGTCCGGCTTGCGCCGACGCCCCAGGACATCCACGCCATTCGCGTGGCTGCCGGGCAGGCCGACCTTGTGCTGGGCTGCGACCTGATCGTGACTGGCTCGAAAAAGGTGCTGGCGGCGGTGCGCAAGGACGAGACGGCCGTGCTCTGCAACACAGCCGAGTTCCTGCCCGGCGACTTCACACGAAATGCCGATTTTTCCCTGCCGACAGAGCGCATCAAGCGAGCGGTGCTGGGTGCGGCGGGCCGCGACCAGACGTTCTTCATCGATGCGACGGCAGCTGCTGTTGGCCTGCTTGGCAATGCCATCGGTGCCAACATGTTCATCATGGGCTATGCGTGGCAGCTTGGCCGCCTGCCCCTGTCACGCGCCTCGCTTGAACGCGCCATCGAACTCAATGGCGAAGCGGTGAAGATGAACCTGCAGGCCTTCGCGCTGGGCCGCCGGGCGGCGCATGATCCCGCTGCGCTTGCTGCCTTTCTGGGAGCTGCAAAAGCCCCGACTGCCGCGCGCCACCTCTCGCAGACGCTGGACGAGATCATCGCGCGCCGCACCGAACACCTCACCGGCTATCAGGATGCGGCTTATGCGGCGCGCTACCGGGCGCTCGTCGAGACCGTGCGCGTGGGCGAAAGCAAGGCAAAGCCGGGTTCGACCGCGCTCACCGAGGCAGTGGCACGCTATGGCTTCAAGCTGATGGCCTACAAGGATGAGTACGAGGTGGCGCGGCTCTACACCGACGGGGCGTTCCTCAAACAGGTTGCCGCGACCTTCCAGGGGACAAACATGAGGTTCAACCTGCATCTTGCCCCGCCTTTGGTGTCAAAGATCAATCCTGTGACGGGTGAGCCCCGCAAGATGACCTTTGGCCCCTGGATGATGAGCGCCTTAAAGGTACTGGCCAGGCTCAAGGGACTGCGCGGCACGGCCTTCGATGTGTTTGGCTACAGCCATGAGCGCAAGACCGAGCGGCAGTTGATTGTCGATTATGTGGCACTGGTCGATGAGCTGATCAGCAGGCTGAATGAGGGCAATCTGCCGCTGGCTGTGTCGCTGGCCTCCATCCCGGAGAAAATCCGGGGCTTTGGCCATGTGAAGCATCGTCATCTGACGCAGGCCAAGGCCGAAGAGGCCGACTTGCTCGCACGTTTCCGTGCTGGCGAGGGCAAGGTGCCGGTGGCGCAGGCGGCGGAGTAAGGGTCAGAAATATACCGTTATCCCAGCTCAAGGCCGGGATGACGGCCGCGTGTCCAATTTGCCCCTCATTTGTGCACACCATCCCGCAGTCATGCGGGGTGGGTGCGGGCATTTGCGCACAAAGTCTGGGCTTGCTCCTCACGCGCTTGTCAGTATGTTTTCGCATGTCAGAGGCTTGACCTTTGACCAAATGGTTTCAATTGAGACCAACAAGAACGCGTCAAGCGACGGGCGGGCCTCAATCCCGCAGGAAACACAAGGGAGGACGGACGTTGGCTCAGGCTGCGACCGCGACATTGGACACGTTTCCCAAGCTGCTCCGGCGCAATGCCGAGGTGCGCGGCGGCAAGACTGCGTTCCGTCACAAGGATCTCGGCATCTGGCAGTCATGGACGTGGGCTGAAGTGTACGACAACGTGCGGGCTTATGCCGTCGGCCTGCAGGCGCTGGGCATGAAGCGCGGCGACAAGATTGCCATTGTCGGTGCCAACCGGCCCAAGCTCTATTGGTCGATGATGGCAGCGCAGATGATCGGGGCCGTGCCGGTGCCGGTCTATTCGGATGCGATCGCCGACGAGCTTGCCTATGTGCTAGACCACGCCGAAGTCAGCTTTGCCGCCGTGCAGGATCAGGAGCAGGTCGACAAGCTGCTCTCCGTCACCGAACGCGTGCCGCGCTTGAAAACCATGGTCTATGATTGGGGCCGTGGTCTGCTCGACTACGACCACACCCATCTGCACCCCATCGAAGCCGTGATCGCGCAAGGACGGTCGCGCCTTTCGGAAGGCAGCGATGTCGTCAAGGCGCTTGATGCCGAGATCGATGGCGGCCATGGCGATGACCTCTCGATCATCCTTTACACCTCCGGCACCACGGGCCGCTCGAAGGGCGTGATGCTCACAGCTGGCCGGTCGATTGCGGCGGCGACGGACACGGTCGGGTTCGACAGGCTCAGCGACAGTGACGAGGTGCTAGCCTATCTGCCGCTCGCCTGGGTCGGTGATCACTATCTCAATTTCGCGCAAGGGCTGGTGGCAGGCTTCTGCACAGCTTGCCCTGAAAGCGCCGACACGGCGCAAGCCGACCTTAAGGAAATCGGGCCGAGCTTTTATTTTGCCCCGCCGCGCGTGTTCGAGAACCTTCTGACCCGCGTGATGATCCGCATGGAGGATGCGTCCTCTCTCAAGCGCAAGATGTTCCACCACTACATTGCGGTGTCAAAGAAGTGGGGCGAAAAGATCCTGAACGGGCAGGATGTGCCGTTTGGCGCGCGCCTGTCCTATGGACTTGGCAACCTTCTGGTTTATGCGCCGCTGAAGAACGCGCTTGGCTTTTCAAATATCCGCACGGCCTACACAGCCGGTGAGGCTATCGGGCCTGAGCTGTTCTCGTTCTATCGTTCGCTCGGCATGAATCTGAAGCAGCTTTACGGGCAGACCGAAGCCTTCCTGTATGTGACCGCGCAGCCCGACGGCCAGATCAGGGCTGACACGGTGGGGCCAGCCTCGCCCAATGTCGAAATCCGCATCGAGGAAGGCACCGGCGAGGTGCTTTACAAGTCACCCGGCCAGTTCATCGGTTACTACAAGGACACCGAGAAAACCGCCGAGACCATGACGGCTGATGGCTTCGTGCGCACCGGCGATGCGGGCTTCTTCGAGGCCGGGACCGGGCATCTCAAGATCATCGACCGGGCTAAGGACGTGTCGAAGCTGAAATCGGGTGATCTGTTCGCGCCGAAATACATCGAGAACCGGCTGAAATTCTATCCCAACATCAAGGAAGTGGTGGCTTTCGGCCAGGGCGAGGATTTCGTTTCGGTGTTCATCAACATCGACCTGACAGCCGTGGGCAACTGGGCCGAGCGCAACAACGTGATCTACGGCTCCTATCAGGAACTGGCCGGCCACCCCGATGTCTACAACATCATCGCGGGCCATGTGGACGAAGTGAACGCGCTGCTCGCTGCCGAGCCGATGATGGCGGCGGCGCAGGTGAAGCGTTTCCTGATCCTGCACAAGGAACTTGATGCCGATGATGGAGAACTGACCCGCACCCAGAAAGTGCGGCGTGGCTTTGTCGGCGAGCGCTATGCGCCGCTGGTCAAGGCGCTGTATGACGGCTCGGACGAGGCAGACATTTCCACCGAAGTCACCTTCGAGGATGGCCGGAAGGGCACCATTTCTGCCCGCGTCAAGGTCAAGGATGCCAGGCACTTTGCGGCCACGACCAACACCGGAAAGGCCGCATGATGCTGCATGTTTCTCCCATCTTGCCGAAGGCCGGCATCGCCAAGGGCGAGGTGCTGCTCAATGTCGAGAATGTCTCGCTGCGCTTTGGCGGCGTGAAGGCGATCTCGGATGTCTCGTTCGACATTCGCAAGGGCGAAGTGCGCGCCATCATCGGGCCGAACGGGGCCGGCAAGACCTCGATGCTGAACTGCATCAACGGGTTCTATTTCCCGCAGGAAGGCCACATCACCTACAAGGGCGTGCGCCGCCAAAAGGTGCGCCCGCACGAGGCGGCATCATCGGGCATCGCACGGACCTTCCAGAACGTGGCGCTGTTCAAGGGCATGACCACGCTCGACAACATCATGACCGGGCGCACGCTGAAGATGAATGTCGGCCTGTTCTGGCAGTTGCTGCGTTATGGCCCTGCGCTCAACGAGGAAATCGAGCACCGCCGCAAGGTCGAGGACATCATCGACTTCCTCGAAATCCAGGCGATCCGCAAGATCCCCGTCGGCAAGCTGCCTTACGGCTTGCAAAAGCGCGTCGAGCTTGGCCGCGCGCTGGCGATGGAGCCGGAGCTGCTGCTGCTCGACGAGCCGATGGCGGGCATGAACCTGGAGGAAAAAGAGGACATGTGCCGCTTCATCCTCGACGTGAACCAGACCTTCGGCACGACCATTGCGCTGATCGAACATGACATGGGCGTGGTGATGGACCTGTCGGACCGTGTCGTCGTGCTCGAATATGGTCGCAAGATCGCTGACGGCACGCCAGATGTGGTCAAGGCTGACCAAGCCGTGATCGATGCCTATCTCGGCGTCGCGCACTAGGGGGATCGCAAGATGTCAGCTGTCACATCCTCCGCGCCCAAGCCACTGCTCTCGCCGGCCATGCTGGCGACACTCAAGGTGCTTGGCGTGTTTGGCGCCATTGCGCTCGCCATCGTGCTGCTGGTGCAGAGCGGTGCCATGCCCAAGGGCTCGATAGGCCACAAGGTACTGGCCGCCCCCTTCATCGACATGTGGGAACTGCCGGACTTGCTGGTGCAGACGCTCTGGGAAGGGCTTGTTGCCGGAGTGCTCTATGCGCTGATCGCGCTCGGTTTTGTGCTGATCTTCAAGGCGTCAGGCGTGTTCAACTTCGCGCAGGGCATCATGGTGGTGTTTTCGGCGCTGACGCTGGTGGGTTCCTATGAGATCATGACCCAGCGCATGGGCCTGCCCACCGGCACGGTTGTGGCGATCCTGGCGCTGCTGATCGCGGTGGCGACCATGTTTGTGCTGGCCTGGCTGGTCGAGCGCATCGTGCTCAGGCCTCTGGTCAACCAGAACGAGATCATCATGTTGATGGCCACCGTGGGGATGACCTACTTCCTCATCGGCTTCGGCGAATATGTTTTCGGGGGCAACCCGAAGGTGATGATCACTGCCGAGCTTGGCCTGCCGACCGGCTCGACGCAGTTCAACATCCTTGGTGGGCGCGTCAACATCCAGCATCTCGACGTGGCAGCCGCGGTGATCGCCTCGGTGATGATCGCGGGCCTCGCCTTCTTCTTCCAGTACACCCGCATCGGACGGGCGCTCAGGGCGGTCGCTGACAGCCACAAGGCGGCGCTTTCGGTCGGCATTTCGCTCAACCAGATCTGGGTGATCGTCTGGTTTACCGCAGGCGTCGTGGCGCTCGTCACCGGCATCATGTGGGGCGCGCGTTCGGATGTGTCGTTCGCGCTCGAGATCATCGCGCTGAAGGCGCTGCCGGTGCTGATCCTCGGCGGTTTCACCTCGGTGCCCGGCGCCATCGTCGGCGGCCTGATCATCGGCATCGGCGAGAAGATGGGCGAAGGCTATTGGGGCCCGCTGTTCGGCGGCGGCATCGAGACCTGGCTGGCCTACGTCATCGCGCTTGGCTTCCTGCTGTTCCGGCCACAAGGCCTGTTCGGCGAGAAGATCATTGAACGTATCTGACCGG
>JANMIB010000179.1:0-7533 GCA_031375605.1 Allobosea sp.
ATATATATATATTGACGCCACCACCGGCAGCATCGCCTTGATGATCGCCGACGAGACGCCGCTGGTCGCCGAGGCCTGCTGCGCAACGGCACGGCTGACCTCCTTGGAACCGAAGAGCTGGCCCAGAACCTGGTTGCCTTCCTGCTGCAAATGGTCGGGAATGCCATCATGGTTGGCATCGACGAAGGCCTGCTGGCCCGCCTGCGCACCGGTCATCATGCCGGCAAGCTGGGATAGCATGTCAGGCGACTGCGCCTTGTTCTGCAAGCCCATCGAGAAAGCCGGCAGCAGCGCTTCCAGCGCATTCTGGGTCTGGCCCGGCGACAGGCCGAACTGGTTCGAGAGATTGTTGACAGCCCTGCCGCCCTGCGCAGCCTGCATGATCTCGAAAAGGTTCATCATCGGAAGAGTTCCTTGCCCATGGCAGATGCTCACAGCACACGTTGATGCCATCATTTTCATCATTACGAGAACGCAGCCCTGGCCGCAATGCCGCAACTGGCGCGCACAACTGGCGCACATCCGCAAACGCGCTTATAGCAAGGACAAACCAGTTGCCTGATTGTTGCCATAGGTCATCCGTGCTGCATGTCTCCACAAGGGGCGAAGCCCCGAAGCTGTCGTTTACCGATGCCTTGCTCGCAGGCCTTGCGCGCGATGGCGGGCTTTATGTTCCCGAAAGCTACCCGCGCCTGCCGTCCGAAACAATCGCTGGCTTCGCCGGGCAGCCCTATGCCGAGGTTGCCAAGACGGTGATGGGGGCGCTGACGGACGGTGATTTCGCTGCCCCCGTGCTGGGCAGGATGATCGACCAGTCTTATGCTGGCTTCCGCCATCCGGCTGTGTGCCCACTGGTGCAGATCGGTGACAACCTGTTCGTGCAGGAGCTGTTTCACGGTCCGACACTCGCTTTCAAGGATGTGGCGATGCAGCTGCTCGGGCGCATGATGGACCATGTGTTGACCGAGCGCGGCCAGCGCGCCACGATTGTCGGCGCGACCTCCGGCGACACGGGCGGGGCGGCTGTCGAGGCCTTCAAGGGTCTGAAACAGGTCGACATCTTCATTCTCTATCCGCATGGCCGCGTGTCGGACGTGCAGCGCCGCCAGATGACAACCGTGGATGCTCCCAACGTGCATGCTGTCGCCATCGATGGCGATTTCGACGATTGTCAGGCGCTGGTGAAGGGCATGTTCAACCACCATGCCTTCCGCGACGAACTGGGCCTGTCTGGTGTCAATTCGATCAACTGGGGACGGATCGCGGCGCAGGTCGTGTATTATTTCACCGCAGCCGCGGCGCTGGGCGGGCCGTTGCGCCCGATCACGTTTTCGGTTCCCACCGGCAATTTCGGTGATGTGCTGGCTGGCTGGGTCGCCAAGCAGATGGGGCTGCCCATGGGCCGCCTGATGGTGGCCACCAACCAGAACGACATTCTGGTGCGCACACTTCGTTCGGGCTCTTATCATGTGACCGGCGTGACGCCGACCTCCTCGCCCTCCATGGACATCCAGGTGTCCTCGAATTTCGAGCGCCTGCTCTTCGAGGCGCATGGCCGCGATGGTGCTGCCGTTCGCCGCCTCATGGCCAGCCTGGCGCAATCCGGGCGTTTTGAGGTGGACGGGGCGGTCCTGGCCCGCATCCAGGGCGAATTCGATGCGGCTGCGGTCAGCGAGGAGGCCACCACACGCGAGATTGCGACCGTCTGGCGCGAGGCTGGCTATCTGCTTGATCCGCACACCGCCATCGGCGTGGAGGCGGCTCGGCACAGCCTAAAGGCTGATCCGCGCACCCCCGTCGTCGTGCTGGGCACGGCCCATCCCGCCAAATTCCCGGCAGCTGTGACAGCAGCATCAGGGGTTCACCCCGCCCTTCCCGCACACCTGTCGGACCTGATGGAGCGCAAGGAGCAGTTTGCCCGATTGCCCAACATCGCGTCCGATGTCGAACGCCATATTCGCCAGAACGCACGCGCCGTGCGCGGAGCCGCAGCATGACCGCCCTGAAAATGTCTCCCGCAAACCTGCCAGCTTTCGTCATGCCAGGCGATGAAGGCGTCACCATCACCACGCTGCCATCCGGCATCCGCATCGTGTCGGAACGCATGAATCATGCCTCGACCGTGTCGCTCGGTGTCTGGATCAGCGCTGGCTCCCGCGACGAGACGGCCAACCAGCATGGCCTGGCACATCTGCTGGAGCACATGGCCTTCAAGGGCACGGCAAGGCGTTCGGCACGGCAGATTGCCGAGGAAATCGAGGCCGTAGGCGGGGATATCAACGCCGCGACCAGCATCGAATACACCTGCTACACGGCGCGGGCACTGGAGCAGGATCTGCCCCTTGCGGTCGACATCCTGGCGGACATCCTGCTCAATTCCAGTTTTGCCGATGAGGAACTGGCCCGCGAGCAGGGCGTGATCCTGCAGGAAATCGCAGCTGTCGAGGATACGCCGGATGATCTGGTCTATGACCTGTTCATGGCGCGCGTGTTCGCCGACCAGCCGCTTGGCCGCGCGATCCTGGGCACGCCCGAGACGGTGGGTGGCTTTGACGCGGCTTCGATCCGCGCCTATCTGGCCCGGCACTACACAGGCGGGCGCATGGTGATCGCGGCAGCAGGTGCTGTCGATCATGCAAGGCTGGTGGAGCTGGTGACAACGGCCTTCGCAGCCATCCCCCACGGCATCGTGGTCGATCCGAAACTCAGCCACAATGCGACCTATACCGGCGGCGACGTCAGGCGGGTCGACAAGACAGACCAGAGCCATCTGGTGCTGGGCTTCCGGGGCCAGCCTTTCAGCGGCGGCGGGCATTATCCCTTGCAGGTTCTGGCCACCGTCATGGGCGGCGGGCTGTCCTCGCGGCTGTTTCAGGAGGTGCGCGAGGTGCGCGGGCTGGCCTATGCCATCGATGCGTTCCACTGGGCCTTCACCGACACCGGCGTGTTCGGCATCGGGGCGGGTGCTTCCGCCAAGGATATTCCAGAACTGGTGCGTGTCTGCATGCACTGCCTGCGCGATGCGGGGCAGACCACGAGCGAGGCCGAGGTGCAGCGCGCCCGTGCGCAGATGAAGGTCGGCCTTCTGGGTGCGCTGGAGACGCCCGGAGGGCGTGTCGAGCAGCTTGCGCGCCAGGTGCTCACGTTTGGCCGTGTCATCCCGCGCCAGGAAATCGCGGCCCGCATCGACGCCGTATCGGCGCAGGAAGTGCGCGACGCAGCACTTGGCGTGCTGGCTTCACCTCCGACGCTGGCGATGGTCGGCCCGAGGATCAAGGCGTCCGATCTGAAGCTTGCTGATCTGACAGCTTCCGGCGCACACTGATCACACACATGGCCCTGTTCCGCTTCACCGCAGACACCACACCCCGCATCCTCATCAAGGGCGATGGCGTCACCATGCGCGCGCCCATGGCCGATGATTTCGAGGAATGGGCGGCCCTGCGCAGCCGCAGCCGCAGCTTTCTGGAGCCTTGGGAGCCGCTGTGGAGCGACGATGATCTGACCCGGCGGGCTTTCAGGCAGCGGGTCAAGCGCGCGTCGGTGGAGAGCGATGCCGACGAAGCCTTTGCCTTCCTGATCTTCCGCATGCAGGACCAGGCGCTCATCGGCGGCGTGACCCTCGGGCTGGTACGCCGCGGCGTGGCGCAGGCCTGCACCATGGGCTACTGGATCGGCGCGCCTTATGCGGGACAAGGTTACATGACGCGGGCGGTCAAGGCTGTCGCGCGCCATGCCTTCGAGGATCTGCACCTGCGCCGCATCGAGGCGGCCTGCCTGCCATCAAACCAGCGCTCGCGCATGCTGCTGGAGCGTGTGGGCTTCCAGCGTGAAGGCTTTGCGCGGCAGTATCTGTGCATTGCCGGTCGCTGGGAAGACCATCTGCTTTACGCGCAACTTGCTTCCGATCCGCGGCGGTAGGTCATGGCGCACGAAAGTGGTCGCAGGTCTTGTGCAGGAGCCTTGCTCCGGATCATCCAGCCGTGCGGAACCCGGTGGATGGGCCGCGGCATGCCTTGCCCTCGCCACGAGGTCTGACTACGAGTGATGTGCGGGGACAAGACCTCAACACCAGAATCTTGAACAACAGAATCTTGCGCGGTCTTGTCGCCGCCGGCACCAGAATGACAGGCTTTCCAATCCCGTGCGTTGTTTGAACGTTCTCAGGCATGGTCTCATCAGCCTCGTGCTGCTGGTGGCACTGACCCATGTGGCGGCGGCCATCGAGGCCGTGCGCGTGCCTGTCGATGTTCCGGCCCTTGACCTGACCAATGTCGTCACGCGCAACCGATCCGATGGCGACGTGATCCAGATCTCCACTGCCCCCGGAGCCGACGGCATCGTCCGGCGTATTGCGGTCAGGGCGCGCGAGGCCGGTTCGCGGCCCGAATGGATCGTGTTCGCGCTCAAGAATGATTCCGACGAGCAGATCGACCGGCTGCTGGTGGCGCCGTTCCACCGCCTGATCGGCTCTGGCGTGATCTGGCCCGATCTTGGCTCCTCACGCATCGAGTCTGTCACCGCAAGCCAGGGCGTGCGCCCCGAACGCGAGGAGAGCACCGAGGCCGATGTCTTCCTCATCACGCTCGATCCGGGCGCGACCGTGACCTTCGTGGCGGAGTTGCAGACCAGCAAGCTGCCGCAGCTTTATCTGTGGGAGCCTGACTCCTATCGCCAGAAGCTCAACGGCCTGACGCTCTACAAGGGCATCATCATCGGCATCGCCGGACTGGTGGCGCTGTTTCTCACCATCACCTTCGTGGTCAAAGGCGCACTGATCTTCCCCGCGTCAGCCGCGCTGGCCTGGGCTGTTCTGGCTTATGCCGGGCTTGATTTCGGCTTTTTCCAGCGCATCTTCCCGCTCTCGCCAAGCGCCGAACGGGTCTATCGTGCCGGTGCGGAGGCTGTGCTGGCGGCCACGCTTCTGGTGTTCCTGTTCGCTTACCTCAATCTGGCGCGCTGGCATGTGCGCTATGGCCACATCACCGCCGCCTGGCTGATCGGGCTTGGCGGCCTGATCGCGCTGGCCGTGTTCGATCCCCCCGTGGCATCGGGTGTGGCGCGGATGTCCATCGCGGCGGTGGCGGCTGTAGGGTTCGTGCTTGTGCTGCATCTGGCCAGCCATGGCTATGACCGCGCCATCATGCTGATCCCGACATGGTTTCTCCTCAGTGTCTGGGTCACGGCAGCGGGTTTCACCGTGTCGGGCCAGCTCACGCGGGATCTGGTGCCGCCGGCGCTGATCGGCGGCCTTGTGCTGCTCGTCATCCTGATCGGGTTCACGGTGCTGCAACATGCCATTGCAGGCGGCGGCATGGCCTCCGGTGTCATCACCGATGCGGAGCGCAAGGCGCTTGCCCTGTCGGGGTCTGGCGATGTCGTGTTCGACTGGGATGTCAGCGCCGACAAAGTGCATGTCTCGCCAGAGCTTGAAACCTCGCTTGGCCTGTCACGCGGCGCGCTGGAAGGGCAGGCCGTGCGCTGGCTCGATCATCTCCACCCTGCGGACCGGGACAGCTGGCGCATGACACTGGCCGGGCTGATCGAGCACCGGCGCGGACGCATCAATCTTGATCTGAGGCTGCGGGCGGCCAGCGGGCCTTATCACTGGCACCTGATCAAGGCCCGTCCGATCATGGGTTCCGACGGCGAGGTCATCCGCGTGGTTGGCACCATCACCGATGTGACCGATGAGCGGCTGGCCCAGGAGCGGCTGATGCACGATGCCGTGCATGACAACCTGACCGGCCTGCCAAACCGCCAATTGTTCCAGGACCGGCTGGAAGCGGCCTTGTCGCTCGGGCGGGTCGACGAGGGCGTGCGCCCCACCGTGATCACCATCGACATGGACCGCTTCAAGGAGGTCAACGAATCCATCGGCATGTCTGCCGGTGATTCCATCCTGCTCACCGTGGCGCGGCGGCTGGGCCGCCTCTTGCGCCCGCAAGATACGCTGGCGCGCGTCGGCGGCGATGAATTCGCCATGATCATCCTGTCGGAGCGTGACCAGGAACAGCTCGTGAAACTCACCGAACTGATCCGCCGTGCCGTCAACACGCCGATCACCTATGCGGAGCGCGAGATTTTCCTGACCGCCTCCATCGGCATCACGTTTTTCGACAGCACGGTGAGCATCAAGCGCGATGATGTGCTGAAAAACGCCGAACTGGCGATGGTGCAGGCCAAACGCCAGGGAGGAGACCGGATCGAAGCCTTCCGCCCGACCATGCGCACGGACCGGAATGACAGGCTGGCTCTCGAAAGTGATCTTCGCCGGGCCATCGAGCGGGGCGAGATGAAGGTCTATTTCCAGCCCATCGTCAGGCTTGAGGACCGCACCATCGCCGGTTTTGAGGCGCTGCTGCGCTGGGATCATCCCAAGGAAGGCCGCATCGGGCCGCAGGTGTTCATCCCGGTGGCCGAGGAAACAGGGCTGATCATCGAACTGGGTGCCTTCGTGCTGGAGCGGACGGCACGCGAGCTGGCAGCATGGCAAGCCGCGCTTGATGTCGACCCGCCGATCTTTGCGTCGGTCAACATTTCCAGCCGCCAGTTGCTGCGCCACGATCTCCTGCATGACGTCAAGACCGCGCTCGGGCGCAACCGGGTGCTGCCACACACGCTCAAGCTGGAGCTGACCGAGAGTCTCGTGATGGAAAATCCCGAATATGCCGCCCAGATGCTGACCCGCATCCGTGCGCTCGGGGCCGGCCTGTCACTCGATGATTTCGGCACTGGCTATTCCTCGCTGGCCTATCTCGAGCGCTTCCCTTTCGACACGATCAAGATCGACCAGAGCTTCGTGCGGCAGCTTTCGCGCGGCAAGCAGCCTGTCATCCTGCGCTCGATCATGTCGCTGGCGGCGGACCTTGGCATGGATGTGGTGGCGGAGGGTGTCGAGAGCGAATCCGATGCCATCGAGCTGTTCCAGATCGGCGCGCAATACGCGCAAGGCTTTGCCTTTGGCGAGCCGATGTCGACCGCTGAAGCGCGCAAGCTCGTCGGCGTGGCCGAGAAAGCGGCCTGAGATCAGGCGTGGCCTGCGGCGCTGGACAGCCTCGCAGGATCGACACCCAGCTTTGTCAGCGCGCGCTGGTATTTCGTGTCGAGGCTGATGTCGAACAACAGGGATGGGTCTGCATCGCAATGCAGCCAGCCATTGGCCTGGATTTCCTGCTCAAGCTGGCCCGCGCCCCAGCCGGCATAGCCCAGCGCCAGGAACGCCTGCCGCGGGCCGCCGCCGGACGCGATGGCTTTCAGCACATCGAGGGTGTGGGTCAGGCACACGCCATCATCAATCGGCATGGTCGATGTTTCGATGAAATAATCGGAGGTGTGCAGCACGAAACCCCGCCCGGTCTCCACGGGCCCACCCTTGAGCACCTGAACGGCAAGCTCTGGCGCGCGCAGGCGGATGGCATCCTCGCTGTCCACGATGCCAAGCTGAATCAGAAGTTCGGGCAATTGCAGGTCAGGCGCGCTGCGGTTGATGATCAACCCCATCGCGCCTTCGTCCGAATGCGCACACAGATA
>JANMIB010000211.1:0-3917 GCA_031375605.1 Allobosea sp.
GTTGCTGTAAAGTAGAGCGACCAACCCCACGGAATCTGATCGCTCACCAGAACCTTGCCGTCTTTGCCAATTTCATTGATCGCCCATCGATAAAGCTCGGTGTCTGGCTTCGCTACGTACTGCAGTTTACGATCAAGGTGGACTCTCATTTTAGCCAGTTCCAGTTGAAAAAAGTCTGTATGGTTTTCTGTCTTGTGCAGAACTGAAAAACCCAATCAAAGCAATCTCCTCCCGCACACTCACTCCGCAGCACTCCGTTGCGCATAACCCAGCCTGACATTCAGCTCTTCCAGCAGCTTGGCCGCAGCTTCCGGGATCACGGTTCCGGGCGGGAAGATCGCCGATGCGCCCGCTTCGTAAAGCGCCTCGAAATCCTGTGGCGGGATGACGCCGCCGACCACGATCATGATGTCGGGGCGGCCTGCCTTGGCGAGCGCGGCTTTCAGCGCCGGCACCAGCGATAGGTGGCCTGCTGCGAGTGATGACACGCCGATGATGTGGACATTGCCGTCGGCGGCCTGCATGGCCGCTTCCTCGGGCGTGGCGAACAGCGCGCCGATCTCGACATCAAAGCCAAGGTCGGCGAAGGCGGACGAGATCACCTTCTGGCCACGGTCGTGTCCGTCCTGCCCCATCTTGGCGACGAGAATCGACGGGCGGCGGCCATCATTTTCCGCGAAGGCCTGCGCCATGCCCTGCACACGGATGACGGCGAAGGATTCCGCACCCGCTTCACGCTTGTAGACACCCGTGATTGCCTTGATCTCGGCACGATGGCGGCCAAAGACCTTCTCCATGGCGAGACTGATCTCGCCGACCGTGGCCCCTGCGCGGGCGGCCTCGATCGACAGCGCCAGAAGGTTGCCGGTTCCGCGTGCGCCGTCTGTCAAAGCGGTCAGAGCCGCATCGCAGGCCTTCGCGTCGCGGGTGGCGCGCAGCTTCTCCAGCTTGGCGATCTGCTCAGTGCGTACGGCAACATTGTCGACCTTGAGCACGTCGATCTCGGCTTCGCTCTCCGGCTTGAACACATTGACGCCGATGATCTTCTGCAGGCCCTCGTCGATGCGCGCCTGCGTCTTTGCCGCTGCCTCCTCGATGCGCAATTTGGGGATGCCCTGCTCGATGGCTTTCGCCATGCCGCCCAGCGCCTCGACCTCGCGGATATGCCCCCAGGCGCGCTGCGCCAGATCATGCGTCAGCTTCTCGACATAGAAGGAGCCGCCCCACGGGTCGATCATGCGGGTGGTGCCACTTTCCTGCTGGAGCAGGATCTGCGTGTTGCGCGCGATGCGGGCCGAGAAATCGGTCGGCAGCGCCAGCGCCTCGTCGAGGCTGTTGGTGTGCAGGCTCTGCGTGCCGCCCTGGGTCGCGGCCATCGCTTCCACCATGGTGCGGGTGACGTTGTTGAACACGTCCTGCGCGGTCAGCGACCAGCCGGATGTCTGGCAATGGGTGCGCAACGGCAGGGATTTGTCGCTCTTTGCGCCAAAATCCTTGACCAGTTTGGCCCAGATCAGCCGGGCGGCGCGCAGCTTCGCCACCTCCATGAAGAAATTGGTGCCAATGGCCCAGAAGAAGGAGAGGCGCGGCGCAAACGCATCGATGTCGAGCCCAGCCGCAAGGCCTGCGCGCATGTATTCCATGCCATCGGCAAGCGTATAGGCCAGTTCCAGATCCTGCGTCGCGCCGGCTTCCTGCATGTGGTAGCCGGAAATCGAGATCGAGTTGTATTTTGGCATGTGCGCCGAGGTGTGCGCGAAGATGTCGCCGATGATCCGCATCGAGGCGTCTGGCGGATAGATATAAGTGTTGCGGACCATGAACTCCTTGAGGATGTCATTCTGGATGGTGCCGCTGAGCTTGGCTTGGTTCACGCCCTGCTCCTCCGCCGCCACGATGTAGAGCGCCAGCACCGGCAGCACCGCGCCGTTCATGGTCATCGACACGCTCATCTGATCCAGCGGGATGCCATCGAACAATTCGCGCATGTCGAGGATGGAATCGATGGCGACACCCGCCATGCCGACATCGCCCGACACGCGCGGATGGTCTGAATCATAGCCCCGGTGGGTGGCGAGATCGAAGGCGACAGACAGCCCCTTCTGCCCCGCTGCAAGGTTGCGCCTGTAAAAAGCGTTCGAGTCTTTCGCCGTCGAAAAACCCGCATACTGCCGGATCGTCCACGGCTGATTGACATACATCGTGGGGTAAGGCCCGCGCAGGAACGGCGCGAGACCGGGATACGTGTCGAGCGCATCAAGCCCTGCAAGATCGGCCTCGGAATAGGCGGATTTGACGGCGATGCCCTCGGGGGTGAGCCAGATGCCTCCAGCAGTGTCATCCCCGGCGTCGCCTGCAAGGCGACGGGAAGGGGATCCACCCTTGGCCTCTGCGCCCTCATGTATTCCCTTCCCCACGCTCCGCGCGACCGGGAATGACACCATGGTGAAGTCGGGGATCGCGGTCATGAGGGAGCCTCGACGGTTGCTTTGACAAAATGCGGATCATGAGGCCTCAGCATGCGCAGGCCAATGATGGCAACGAGGGGTCCAATCAGCGCGCCGGGTATGGCACTGAAAAAGCCGGCCATTGCGATAAACGCCAACAGCTCACGAAGACCCTGGAACGGTCGCGTGGGGTCGCCGGCAGCATCTAAAAAACTCAGAATGTAGTTGGCACCACCCGCAATGACACCCGCCAACAGCGGCAAGCTGATGCCAAGAAGAAAACCATAGGGAATCGCGATCTTTGCTGCAGGTGGGTGCTGTCTGACAATTTTCAGATAGAACCACCTGAACACGGGCGGAAAGTAGAGCATGAAGACAAAACCAAAGGACGAGATCAGGATGGCAAAGCCCAGCACGGTCTGAACGCGCGTGGCAAACGGGTAGTCACTGAAAATGAGGATGATCGGCGTGATGCCGACGATCCCGATCAGGGTGCCGATCAGGGGCAGGCCATAGCAGACAGACCAGAGCTTTCGGTTGAAGGCCTCCGAAGGCATCAGTGCTGGGCCTGGATGATCAGTCAATTCGGTGCCTCCGGATGAATTTCATCATGCAGAGGGTGCCGTCCGCCCCTCGATGTGACAAGAGCCCTTTTGCGCGCGGCGCGCCACCGGGAATGTCTCCGTGGTGAAATCAGGTCGCAATGACATCAAGCGTATCCTTCAAGATCAAAAGCATATCACATCCGGCGAAGATGAACCCGTCCACGCCTGCGGCGCGCAACCCCGCTTCCATCTCGCCGGGCCGCCCTGCCAGCCAGACGCCTTTGGCACCGCTTGCCCTCAAGGCGAGCGCGGCATCCGCACCTTCCGCCAGATAAGCCGCGTCGCTCCCGCACAGGCAGGCGAGGGCAGCGCCACTGGCCTTGAACCCATCGGTCAGCCCCATGAGGTCGGTCGTGCCGTCCGCGTCCGCAAAACCAGCTGGTGTGATCACGCTGATCCCGCCAGTTTCACAACACCCGCGCACGAACCCTGTACGTGCGCTGATGGCGGCGGGGTCTCCGAGCAGGGCGAGAAACAGCGTGGGTGCCTTGCCTGCCGCGCCCAGCGCATCAGCCCGGTCGCGCAAGGCCTCGAAGCCTTCTGATAACCGGTGAGACGACAGTGGCGGGATGTTGACCGAACCTGCGCTGATGTTGCGTCCACTTGCGGGCATGACATCCAGCACGGTTTCCCGCTTTTCGCCAAGGTCAGCGAAGGCGCTGGTGCCGGTGAGCGGAGCCTTGGCCCTGGCGATGTCCTTGTCGCGCCGTGCTTTGACCGCCGCCACGCGAGCCTGAAACGCGCCGCTCACAAGCGAAGCCACCAGCCCGCCCTCGCGCTCGATCTGCTGGAACGCATCCCATGCTTTTGCGCAAAGCTGGTCCGTCAGCGTCTCAAGGCTGCCAGCCCCGGCAGCCGGGTCGAC
>JANMIB010000259.1:0-7486 GCA_031375605.1 Allobosea sp.
GGCCAACGGTTTCACTTCAACGCGCCCGATGTCAGACCCGAAATGAACTGGCGTGAAAGCAGCATGTAAAGCAGGGTGATCGGCAACGCCGCCAGCGTGAGGCCTGCGAAGAGCACGCCCCAGTCGGTGTTGAACTCCCCCATGAAGATGGTCAGCCCCTGCGGCAAGGTCTTGAGCCTGTCGTTCTGGATGAAGACGAGCGGGAAGAAAAAGTCGTTCCAGATCGGAACCGCATTGTGGATGCCCGCGATGACCAATGCGGGCTTGGACAGAGGCAGCATGATCGAGACCATGATGCGGCCCTCGCTGGCGCCGTCGATGCGGGCCTGGTCCTCGAGTTCGCCCGGCAGCGTGCGCAGGAAGCCCGTCATGATGAAGATCGCGGAGGGCAGGCCCATCGCGGTGTAGACCAGCACCAGCCCCGCGTGGCTGTCGATCAGGCCGATGGAGGTAAGCTGGATGAACAGCGGGATGATCGCCAGTTTCAGCGGCACCATCAGCCCGGAAAGGAAGAACAGGTAGACAAGCGAATTGCCGCGGAAGCTGTAGCGGGCCAACGCATAGGCCGCCATGTACGACACCGTCAGGATCAGGACCACGGACGAGACCGTGACCAGAAGGGAGTTGGCGAGATAGCGCGGAAAGGCCGTCTCCCGCCAGATCGTGTGAAGGTTGGTCAGCGACCACGCCTTCGGCAAGGTAAAGGGCGAGGCGTAGATTTCGCCCGTGGTCTTGAAGGCCGCAAGGACCATGATGATAATCGGCACCAGCATCAGCGCGGTGTTGAACCAGAGCAGGGCATGGATCAGCACCTTGCTGCCGCTCCATGATGGCGAGGCGACGGCGCTCATTCGCGGACCTCGCGGCTGCGGAGATAAAGCGCCCCGAAGCCAGCGACGATGCCGATGAACAGGAACATCAGCACGGCCAGCGCCGAGCCGAGGCCGAAATCCTGCAGCCCGGACGTGACGTTGCCGAACGCTGTGCGGTAGAAATAAAGGCCCAGCACATCGGTCGCACCGGCTGGCGAGCCATCAAGCCCGGTCATCACATAAGGCATCTCGAACCAGTTGAACGAGCCGATGAAGGTGAGAACGACCACGACGGTCGTGGCAGGCGCCACCAGCGGCCAGATCACGCGCCTGAGCAATTGCCCGTCGGTCGCGCCGTCAAGCCTTGCCGCCTCGATGACGTCGGACGAGATGCGCTGCATCCCGGCGAGGAACACCAGCGCCGGGAAACCGAGCCAGTGCCACGTGTTGACCAGCACCAGTGCCCCCAGCGCGGTCGAGGACTGGCCAAGCCACGGCTGCGCCCATTCGCCAAGGCCAAGAGCGATGAGGCTCTGGTTGACGAGGCCGAAGATCGGATTGAGAAACAGCTTCCACATCGCGCCGATGATGATCGACGACAGGATTACGGGCAGGAAGATCGCGACCTGATGGATGCGGTGGCCGGGCAGCGCCTTCAGCAGCAGCCAGGCGATGAGGAAGGCCGTGCCGTTCTGCGCGATCATCACGGCGATGAACACGGTCACGTTGTGTGTGAAGGCATTGCGCGTCCACGAGGCGAATGGTTCCACGAACAGGACCGTGTTGAAATTCGCAAGGCCGCTCCAGGCTCCGCGCGCCAGGCCGTTCCACGAATAGAAGCTGAACACGAAGGCCGACGCCAAAGGCACCAGCACGAACAGCGACACGATGAGGACCGCAGGCGCAAGCAGTGCTGCGATCCACAATCCACGGGACCAGGTCATGACGGCGTGCGCGTCAGATCAGCCACGCCTGAAGGGCTCATGATAGGTGGCGATGCCCTTGGTGATCTCGGCAGCAAGCTGCGCTGGCGTTGCCTGCCCGCTCATCAGGCGCTGGATGCCGCCCTGAAGCAGGTTGGAACCTGTCGGCTCCTGGAAGCGGAAATGCACTGCCATGATGTAGTCGGAGGCCGATGTGTTCAGCTCCGTCACGCGCGCCAGCATCGGATCGGTGATGGTCACGCCATTGATCGGCGAGACATTGCCCAGAAGCGCCGAGAAACGGGTGCCGAAAGCAGGTGTTGCCATGTGGCGCACCAGTTGAAGCGCTGCGGCAGCCTTCTCGCTCTTGGAATTCACGGCATAGCCGCCATCATAGAACAGCGACACCAGACGAGGCGCGCCAGCCGTGCGGGATGGAGGCGCATGGAACTCCATCGCCAGTTTGGGGTTCTGGCGGCGGAAGTTGGCAATCTCGAACGAGCCGCCTGCGAACATCGCGGCCCTGCCAGACATGAAGAGTTGCTGGGCGGTCGCATAGTCGACACCGGCAAAGCCTGTCGGCATGTGCTCGCGCAGTTCCAGCAATTTGCCGAGCGCCTCGACATAGCGCGGATCCTCGAAGGTCGCCTTGCCGGCCAGCATGTCGGCCACGAACTCGCGGCCATGCCATGATGATGTGAAGATGCTGGTGAAAACCTCGACCATCCAGGCCGTCGCCATGCCGTTGGCAATGGGAAAGATGCCGCCACCAGTCTGCTTGATGGTGTTGCAGGTTGCCATGAGCTCGGCCCAGGTTTCCGGCACCTTGAGGTTCAGCCGCGTGAAAATCTCGCGGTTGACGAAGAGCCCAAGCGTTTGCGAAGCGAACGGAACAGCATAGACCTGTTTGTCAGAACGCATCGAAACCGAACCGAGCGCAGCAGCGGGAAGATTGCCGATTTCCGGCACGTTGGCACGGGTGAGCGGGGTCAGGTAGCCAGCCTTGGCGAACTGCTCCGTGCCGCCATAGGCGCGGATGTGGATCACGTCAGGGCCGCGCCCTGCCGCCAGGGCGGTGGAGAGTGCCGAGCCATAGTTCTGTGGCTCGAAGCCCTGAAAGGCGATCTTGATGGATGGGTTGGCCTGCGTGAACTCGCCGAACAACGTGGCATATTGCGTGCGGTCTTCCTGCCGCCAGGTCCAGAAGCTGAGTTCGGTCTGTGCCTGCGCGCTCGCGTCACGCAGATAGGCCGGCATCGCGACAGTACCAGCCAGCCCCGCCAATGCGGCACGACGTGTGATCTTGACCATGGTTTTCCCCTCACCCGCACGGCAGACCTTGGTGATCAGCCTTTGTTTGTTGCCGCAGATCGTTTCGCGCGGCAGGCTTTGTGTCAAGATGCCGTCGGCCTCGCCTGTCAGCACACGCCAGCCGCATTGACATAGAGCGCATAAAGCGAGGTCTGCCCGCAAATGTAGAGGCGGTTGCGCTTCGGGCCTCCAAAGCACAGGTTGGCCACGAGTTCTCCGACGGGAATGGTGACGCCAAGACCGCCATCAGGCGTGTAAACCTTCACGCTTGTTCCAGCCGACGTCCAGATGTTGCCCTTGGTGTCGACCCTGAACCCGTCATAATGCCCGGCATCATGGGTCGCGAAAACACGTCCCGCACCCACCGCGCGCCTGTCGGCTGAAACCGGATAGGCCGTGATGGTGATCGGCAGGTCAGGCACATGGCTGCGGCCTGTGTCGGCAACATACAGCGTTGATTCATCTGGCGAAAAGGCAAGGCCGTTGGGCTTCACACGGTCCGTGACGACAGCTTCGACATCTCCGGTGACGGGGTCGATCCGGTAGACATGGGACGCGCCGATCTCGCTCTGGGCCTTGTCGCCCTCATATTCGCTGTCGATGCCGTAGGTCGGATCCGTGAACCAGATCGCACCATCCGACGCGACAACCACATCGTTCGGCGAATTGAGGCGCTTGTCCTGCCAGTGGCTCGCCAGCACGGTGCGCGAGCCATCATGCTCAATGCGCGAGACGCAGCGCCCGCGGTGCTCGCATGAGACAAGGCGGCCCTGCGCATCGACCGTATGCCCGTTATGGTTGTTGCAAGGCGTCATGAACACCGACACCGATCCGTCGGTCTCGTCAAAGCGCATCAGACGGTCATTGGGAATGTCTGACCAGATCAGATACTTCCCGGCCGGGAAATAGGCAGGGCCTTCCGCCCACCTGCTCCCGGTCCAGAGTTTTTCGAGCTTTGCGTGGCCGATGACAATGCGGCGGAAGCTGTCATCGTGGATGATGATGTCGTTCAAGGTCTGGTCTCGCGCGTTCTGATGTGAAGACGTGATGATTGTCAGGCAGAAAAATCTATCTGCACCTGCGCCTCTCTGCACAGGTGCCGAAAGCGATCTGCACCTTCATGGCCCTTGTGCGGTCCGATGCAAGCTCGAAAGCCTCCCTCGCCCTGTCGACGGGCAACGTGGCGGTGAGCAGCGGACGCACATCAATGGCACGGCGGCCGATCATGTCGACCGCCAGCGCAAACTCCTCGTGAAAGCGGAAGGTGCCGCGCAATTCCAGCTCCTTTGCCACGATCAGGTTGATCGGCAAGGTCATGTCACCTCCCAGCCCGAGCTGGACGATGACCGCGCCAGGACGCAGCGCCGAAAGCGCACCGACAAGGGCGCGTTGATTGCCCGATGCTTCCAGCAGCACGTCAAAATGGCCCTTGTCGCGCTCGAAGGGCTTCAGCGCCTCCGGCTCGGCAGCCGTATCAAGCGTGGTATCGGCACCAAGCCTGCGCGCCATCGCAAGCGCGGAGGGCGCGATGTCGGTGGCAACCACCTCCGAAGCTCCCGCGGCACGCGCCACAAGGATCGCGAGTGCGCCGATCGGCCCGCAGCCGGTCACAAGAACACGCTTGCCAAGCAGTGATCCGGCCCGCCGTGCGGCATGAAGGCAGACGGCAAGCGGCTCTGCAAAGGCCGCTTCGCTGATGTCGGCTCCATCAGCAATCGGGTGGGCCTGAACCGCCTCGCACACAAGACTTTCCCTGAAAGCACCATTCACATGGGGAAACCGCATCGCAGAGCCGAAAAACCGCATGTCGAGGCAATGCTGTTGCTGGCCACCCTGGCAATAGCGGCATTGGCCGCATGGCAGGCTCGGGCTGATCGCGACCCTGTCCCCGATGGCAAGATGGGATACGCCGGCTCCGATGGCATCGATCACGCCGGCAACCTCGTGGCCAAGCACCATGGGTTCTTTCAGCCGCACGGTGCCAAAACCGCCATGGTGAAAATAGTGCAGGTCAGAACCGCAGATTCCGCCAGCCTTGATGCTGACACGGACCTGTTGGGGTCCAGGCTCCACTACGGGCCGTGCTTCGATCCGCAAATCGTGAGGGGCATGGATGACAACAGCGCGCATGGTTCCGGGCTTTCCAATTCGCTGAAAAACTGGACCGGGCGGCGACAAGTTGCAACATCTATTGCTTGTCAGCGCGCCGGGTATTGCTGGTCAGCGTTCCTGGCAGCCAACCTCAAGCACCGGCGCTCTTGAACTCAGTTCAAGAAAGACCGCAAGGCACATGAAGTGCACGATCATCAGCGTCATCATTTCGCATCCTCCCGATGCGCCGACGGATTTTTGTCTTACCGTTTTCAATCGTCTGAAACGGTCTGTCCCGACCAGCGCTGCTGGGAGAAACATTGCCCATCACCCGTAAAAGACCATTGAAAGAACAAGGCTAACACGCCCTGAAAAACTGTCGCCAAATTGACACAATCAGGCTGACGAGGCAATTTTTCTCATAAAATGAAGTAAACAGCAAAAAATTATGATTCTCAATCACGGCAACATTGCGAATCCATACAACATCACGGTAATCCATGTCGTCAAAGACAATGGCAGCAATATGGTGTTCAACAGATGCTTCGATCTGCCCTTGAGATCAGACAGGTCTGATCTGCCTCATGATGCAGTATCAGGCGATTTGCTTGATTCTGGACATGGCTTTCATGTGTCTGCGGGGTGCACGTCCGATGGAGTAATAGGTCAGTCCCGCTTCTGCCGCAGCATCCGGCGAAAAGATATTGCGCAGATCCGCGATGATCGGTTCCGCGAGGAGGCTTGCCACATGGGCCAGGTCAAGCCGCCTGAATTCGCTCCAGTCCGTCAGGATCACGGCCATGTCGGCACCGACAAGTGCCTCGTCCACGGTTGCCGTCATGGCGATCTCGGGCAGGAGCGGGCGCGCATTGTCCATGCCGACCGGATCATAGGCACGGATGATCGCGCCGGCCTTGATGAGCTGCGGGATCACCACCAGCGAGACAGAAGCCCGCATGTCGTCGGTCTCCGGCTTGAAGGTCAGGCCCAGGACAGCAATCGTCTTGCCGTCGACAGAGCCTCCTGCTGCCGCCACGACCTTGCGGACCATTTCGCCCTTGCGGCTGTCGTTGACGGCCACGGCTGTCTCGATGGTGCGCAGCGGAATGCCGTGATCCTGCGCGGTCTTCATCAGGGCCAGCATGTCCTTCGGAAAGCAGGAGCCGCCAAAACCGGGTCCAGGCTGCAGGAATTTGCCGCCGATGCGGGTGTCCAGCCCCATGCCGTGCGAGACATCCTGCACGTCGGCCTTGATCTCCTCGCACAGGTTCGCCAGTTCGTTGATGAAGGTGATCTTAAGTGCGAGGAAAGAGTTGGAGGCATATTTGATCAGCTCCGACGTACGCCGGTTTGTGGCGACAAACGGCACGCCACGCGTGATGAAAGGTGCGTAAAGCTCCTGCATGCGCCGGGCTGCGCTCTCGCTCTCCGTGCCCACCACGATGCGGTCAGGCTTCTGGAAATCCTTGACTGCGGAGCCTTCGCGCAGGAATTCGGGGTTTGAAACCACGCTGAACCGCGCCGCAGGATTAGCCTTGCGGATGATGGCCTCGACCTCATCTCCCGTGCCCACGGGGACCGTCGATTTCATCACGATCAGGGTCTCGCGCTGGGCATCCGTGCCGAGCGAATGGGCAATTTCGCTGGCCGCGGCATAAACCTGGGCCATGTCGGCATGGCCGTCAGAGGGGCGAGGGGGCGTCCCGACGCAGATCATCACCACGTCGGCTTCTGAAACAGGATCACGCAGGTCCGGTGTGAATGTCAGTTGCCCTGCGCGAAGGCTCTCGTTCATCAGGCCTTCGAGTTCATCCTCATAAATCGGGCAAGTCCCGCGCCGCATCAGCGCAATTTTCGCAGCGTCCTTGTCGATGCAGGTCACGGCATGGCCATCACGCGCCAGACAGACGCCCGTGACCAGCCCGACATAACCAGATCCGACGACAGAGATTTTCACGACGGGAATCCTTCCGGACGCTGATCCATGTTCAATTGTGCCAAACGCGAGGTTGGCGGCCTCATGTAGGCCCTCGGAGCATCGCGCAAAAAAGTGTGTGCCGATTTCTGAGTGCGCGGCGCTCCAGATCCCAGACCCTAGAACATGCTCTTGCCCATGGCAAAAAAGATCATGCCCGCTGGCCTGATGAAAACATTAATCAGCCTCACCCTTCAGGTCGATCACTCTGAGGTTGTCCACCGTCGGCATCGAGGTGATGTGAAAACCGGCGTCAATGTGATGGATTTCGCCGGTGACACCACCTGACAAGGCTGACAGGAAATACAGCGCCGAGCCGCCGATGTCCTCCAGCGAAACCGACTTGCGCAAGGGCGCATTGGCGCGTTGCCAGG
>JANMIB010000266.1:0-12852 GCA_031375605.1 Allobosea sp.
CAAGCGCTATGGCCGGTGTATACTTACAACTTGTTTTCGAGTGGATTGATTGGAACGTTGTTAAGTGGCGGCTTCATAATAGTCATTGGGCTTGCAGTGTTCATTAAGCGACCTGTGAGCTTACCAGCCAGAGAATAAGCCATATGCTCGTTGACGTAACCCATACCAAAAAGCACTAGATGCAGACAAAGCGCGAAGCCGCTCAACAAGTGAAACATCTGACATCATGATACCAATCGCGTCCCCATTTTTTCTTGCATTCTCGCAAGCCACATGACCTTCCAAGTTCTTTCGTTTTTGATGAGATAAAGTTACGTCATGCCGCTCAAGGAAGACATTAAAAGCTGCCATACGTGGCGTCAATTTACTGTTATATTCAGAAAACGACATCTGCATATTAATCGAATTACCAGAATGAACTCGCCATTTATTACCGATTACACCATTGTGAACTAGATCAATATCCAGATGCTGCATACCGATTTGAAGCCAAGTATCTTCGTTAGGTAAATGCTCAGGTATAGGAAACAGCATCGAAACGCTCGCTGCATTCATCAAATATGACGTGCCGGTAAAGCCTCCTCTTTTGGGGTTTTTGGGTATGATGTGACCGTCCTGTGACCGATCTTCTGACATCGTAACAAGACGACAAAGACCTACAGTAGCGCGCCCTTTCTTGTGGGCCTCTACAGCCGCAAGCCGCTTAGCAAGACTTTCAGGTGGCATTATGTCGTCACCAGCAAACAAGCACACCCAACGCCCAGTAGCTAAAGATACTCCATAGTTAAAAGCTGCAACTTTACCTCTCAAAGGACTCTTTTCGAGCCGAATGTTTGAGTGTTTGATCGCCATTGAATGGACTAACTGATATGTGTTGTCTGTTGAGCTATCGTCTATGAAAATTAATTCGATGTCTAAATTATCTTGATCAATAATACTCTGTAGTGCCTCCACAACATATTTTTCTTCATTCTTTGCAGCTACGACAACAGAAATATCTATACTCATTGCATCGATGACCTCTTTTTTGGAGGCTTCCCTGTGAAATGTTGGTTGCCATTTTTCAAGACAGAAAAGTGGCAATTTTGCTACAAGGCTTCTATTTTGCCAAGAACTGACGTGATCGTATCGGTTTGCATTCAATAATCCACCGTTGGTGTTTTGCTATCTTTCAATGAGATTGCATTCAACTTGATAAAGACAATACCTTTATTCCCAGCACCAAAACACACGCCGCGGCTGCCCACAGCGCCAGCATCGGCAGCGCTTTCAACACGTCCTTGCAGAACAACGGCCATGGTATCTGTGTGGTCATCATCACAACGGCAAGATATAGCGCGTAGAACACGAAGCCGGAAACCGCATAGGCTTCCGTGATCCAGGTGCTCGCCCACCACGATGCCAGCAGGACAGACGCGGTTCGCCCGAAGAAGCCGGCGGCCTGCAGGATGCCGGCCTGCTTCTGATGACCTGTGACGCTGAACGCCAGCGAGATGGGCGACGCTAGAAACTGCATGATGAACCAGGGTGTCATCCAGGCAACAAGGACGCCAGAGCGCGCCCAGGCACCGCCAAACAGGATCGGGAACAGCGCAGGCGCGACAATGCCGATGAAGAGCAGAGGGCCAGGCCCGACCTTCATCAGGTTGGCCAGCACAGTGCGCGTGAACGCCGCCAGATTGCCCGCCTGATATTCGCCCGGTGCCCGCGAATAATAGACCTGGCTGATCGCGGTTCCCACAAGGCTGAGTGTTGCCTGCATCGCATACATGGCCAGCAGCAGATGCCCTGCCTCCGACGCCGGCGCGAGCGCGCCGATGAGAATGACCGGAACAAAAATGCCGGCCGCATTGAAGACCGCTTCCCACGTCGAATAGATCGGGAACTGCTTGTAGGTGGCTGCCAGCCGGCGCATCCGGCCAAAGCCGCCATGCGATGCTGGCGAGCTCGACCTGGACAGCGCCCACCATCCAAGGATGGCCGAGCCCAGAAAGAAGTTGAACAACTGTGCGATGACCAGCCCAAGCGGCCCCGCACCTGCAAAGCCAAGCCCGACCTGCGCACCGGCATGCCCCGCCCCTTGGGCAATGCGTGACTGGGCGATGGCCGCAAAGCCACGCTCCCGGATGAACCATTGCTGCAGCGCCGACATGGCCGCCAGCAGGAACACTGCGACGGGCACCAGCCACAGGAGCCCCACCATGCGCGCGTCAAACGCATGCGCAAGGACGGGCTTCGGCACCAGCCAGACGGCAACCATGACCAGAATCGAAGTGACCAGCGCACACAGAAGCGACAACCGCAGCAACTCCACTCCGTCCTGCCGTTGTTCCGGCAAGCCGATCGCAATCTCGTAGCGCAGGCATGCCGCAACCGAAATGATCGTGACCACGCCGTTGAAGACGGCCAGAACGCCGAAATCAGCCGGCGAGTAAAGCCGGGAGGAGATCAGCAGCGCGCCAAGAAGAATTGCCTGCCCCAGCGATGCGCTGCCGAGCAGGAGGGCCACGCTGCGCAAGAACGGATTGGCCGACAGTCTCGCCAGCCTCGCCCTCAGGCCGTCAGCCTTGTCCTCGTCCGCCATGCACCGGCCTTCCCTGTCGTTCCTGTCAGATGTTGACAGCTCGTTGGCGTGAACAAGCGGACAGCATGCAGAGCGCGCCCGCGCCTCAAGCCTGACCGCGCTCGCTGACGAACAAGGCTTCCTTCTGTGCCGCATCGGGATAGTTGATCAAGACCGCCCGGTAGATACCCTTGAAGACGAAAAGACTGCCGGCAGCGGCACCGACCGTGCCACAGGCTTCGATCAGGGCTGCAAGGTGGTCCAGCGAGCCGGCACCGCCAAGCATGGTCAGCGGAACCGTCACAATCTCGCGGGCCTGCCTGGCAAGCGCCAGATTGTAGCCCTTCATGGCCCCGTCATCATCGATTGCGTTGATGACGATCTCACCGGCTCCGGCCTGCTGCGCCTGTTCCGCCGCCTGGCGCATTGACAGGCCGGACTTGCGCTTACCGTTATGCGTGAGGACATCAAAGTCGTTCCCAAACATGCGCTTCTTCACATCAAGAACCACGACCACGCTCTGTCGACCAAGCTGGCGTGCGATGTCGCTGACGAGCTGCGGAGTTTCAAGCGCGGCCGAACTGAGCGCCACTTTCTCGACACCGAGCGATATGATCGTCTTCGCCTGCTCGACCGTGCGGACACCACCACCATAACACAACGGCATTCGGCACTCGGACGCAAGCTCGGCGATCATCTTGAAATCCGGACCAACCCCGTTCACCGTCGCGTCGATGTCGAACACGGCCAGTTCATCACATTCCTTCTCGTTGAAGATCCGGACGGCATTGAGAGGATCCCCGACATATTTCGGGTTCTGGAAACCCACCGTCTTCACCAACCCACCATCGTGGATGAGAAGCGAGGCGATGATCCTTGGCATCAACATGTCAGAGCTCCGCGAAATTGCGCAAGAGACCGGCACCGAAATGGTGGCTCTTCTCCGGATGGAACTGGACGCCGATAACGTTGCCACGCCGCACTGCACACGCAAAGGTCGCGCCATAGCGGGTTTGCGCCAGCACGTCTGCCTCGTTGTCGCACGCAAAGCAGTATGAGTGGAGGAAGTAGAATTTCAGGCCATCCT
This sequence comes from Allobosea sp., assembly GCA_031375605.1. Classification (GTDB taxonomy): domain Bacteria; phylum Pseudomonadota; class Alphaproteobacteria; order Rhizobiales; family Beijerinckiaceae; genus Allobosea. Next base: position 3,651 of record JANMIB010000266.1, read on the forward strand.
GCAGGCCACGGAACAGCGACGCATCGCCGACAGCTTCCACGTCGTTCCATCCCATATGGGGCATCGGCAAGACAGCCGCGGCATTGAGGCGCTTCATCTCCACAACCCGGCCAGGCACCAGGCCAAGACCAGGCAGCTTGCCCTCGTCGCTGCCGTTGGCCATCATCTGCATGCCAACACAGACGCCCAGCAGAGGTACTGCCCTTTCGGTTGCGGATGCCACGACAGCATCACGCATGCCGGACGCGTTGAGCAGGTCCATGGCGTGGTCAAACGCGCCGACTCCGGGCAGGATCAACTTTGACGCGGCCTCGACTTCACCGGCGGTACGGACGGGCATCGCCGGCAGGTGCAGCCTTTTATACATCGTGATGAAGGCCTGCACGTTGCCAAGACCATAGTCGACGACCCCGATCATCTCATCACGGACCTTTGCAGACCAAGCCCGCGCATCACACGGGTGCCAAAGTCAATCAGGCCCATCGCATTGGCATAGTCCTTGTAGCTCTTGTTCTGGCCGTCGAGATAGGACTGGAGTTCATCAACCGTGATGCCGAGCTTTGTCGCGATGTAGTCGAAGTCACGCGTGACGTCCTCGGGTGTGTAGGCGCTGATGGCGATGGCCTCCAGCGCTTGTTCGCGGGTCATCTGCTTCGTGAGGATCAGGCTTGAAAAGTGCGCGCGGCGCTTGTCGTAGCCGAACTTTGTGGGCAGCCAGAAACCTTCGTAAAAACGGGTGAAACGCGATTCATAATGCTTGTGTGCATAACGTTGCCAGCCGTAGCGGTCGACGAGAAGGTTGATCGCGTCTTCCTTGATGTAGGGCACATGATTAAGCGGCTTGACCACCTTCACGCCCTTGATGAAGCGGTAATAGAGCTTGTAGGTGAAGATGTTGGTCAAGGGGAAGGTCTTCAGCGGCCGGGTGCCGAACTGGCGGTGGATGTCGTTCAGTTGCTTCAGGTCGGAGGCGTGATAGTGCCATTCAAGCGGTTCGCGCACACATTCTGTGGAATAATTCGCACCCGTCAGGATGTATTTCACACCCATTTTAGCGGCATAATTGTAGAGCCCGGCAAAGAACGCGTGGTCCTGCGGGGTGTCAAGATGCGGAACTTGCGCCTTGAAGAAAGCCAGCTGGAGGTCGCGCATTTCCTGCCAGTTGATCACCTCGGTGTGCAGGTCGAGCTTGAGGCAATCAACCAGCTTCTCGATGTTGTTGACCGCCTGCTGCGAATTCCAGCCGGCATCCACATGGAAAAGCAAGGGTCGAAGACCGAACTTTTCCTTCGCCAGATAGGTCACGTAGGAGCTATCGACACCGCCGCTGATGCCGATGATGCAATCATGGTCCTTGCCTTTTCCAGCCTTGCGGATCGCCTCGACCTGGGTTTCGATCTCGCGTGCGCCACGTTCGTCCGTGTGCCAATGGGGAAGGATGTTCTTGTCGTAGTTCAGGCAATACTCGCACACGCCACGGTCATCGAACTGGATCTTCGAGTCGGATGTATCCATGATACAACTGACGCAAATCCTGTATGGCCTGGTCGCTGGCCGTGCAGAAAGTTGCATTTTTTCACCAATAAATCTTTGAGGGACAGGCTTGATTGTCAGGTTTTTCTTGCCTGAAGTCGACGCATTTACCCCGCTCTGGTGAGCAACTGTAAACATTGTCGGAGATAACTGACTGTTTGTCGATCGTCAATCCATCGGCAAAGAGTGAGAGGCACACCATCACGTTGCGTCCACATGAGTGGTTGCCGTCGAATTGAACGGTGGCAGCTAGAGCATTTTTCGAGCTGAGGGAAGCGAATGGATTCCCAAATCAGGCCCGAAGTGATTTAGACTATCCGCCGCACGGAGGTCGGCAGGCATTTCGAGAGCTCTTCGGTTGATCTTTCGGTTCGTGTTCTGGCCCGGTTTGTGCGGGGATGAGCCATCATAAGGCTGGCGCACGCTTCGGCGTGAGCGCAACGAGCGTCAGCCGTTGGCACCAGCGGGAGCGCGAGGAGGGCAAGCCTTTGTCGAAGGCGCTTGGAGGCAACTGGCGATCACAAGCGATCGAGGCGCACGGCACGGTCATCCTGGCGATTATTGCGGAGACACGGGACATTAAACTCGCCGAGATCAAGGCCCGGCAGCAGGAAATAGGTGTGCGTGTCAACATCGCCGGGCTGTGGCGCTTCTTCGACCCCACCGGATCACGCTCAAAAGAATCGGCGCATGCCGGCGAACAGGATCGGCCCGACGTTTTAACGCGCCGCGAGGAATGGTTCGAGGAACAGCTTGATCTTGATCCCGAACGTCTGGTCTTCATCAATGAAACATTGGCCTCCACCAACATGGCGCGCCGCCGCGGGCGCAGTCTTCGCGGCGAGCTGCTCCGGGTCGGCGTGCCCCGTGGTCACTGGAAGACAACCCCCTTTGTCGGCGCGCTCACGTTACGGGGCTTCATCGCGCCTTAGGCTTTTGACGGGCCGATCAACCGCGACGCATTCGAAACCCGCGTGGAAAAGGTACTCGTTCCGGAACTACACCCCGGCGACGTCGTCGTCATGGATAACCTATCCAGTCACAAGGGGCCGCGCGTCCGCGAAATGATCGAGGCGGCAGGCGCTCAGTTGCGGTACCTCCCGCCCTACAGTCCCGACTTCAACCCCATCGAGAACGCCTTCGCCGGGCGCAAGGCGCTGTAGCGAAAGGCGACCGAGCGCACCACCAACGGCCTCTGGTCCGCCATCGGCAGGATCATCGAACTCTTCAACACCGCCAAAAGCGCAAACTACTTCAAGGCCGCTAAATATGATGTAGGCTGATTGAAAAATGCTCTAAAAACCCAGATCAATCGACTCATTCATGGCGATGAAGCAACTTTAATGTTCGTATGCCCCACAGACATTGGGCAAAGAACCCTGATCTGCTTGACGAAACAGGGCGAACCTCGTTTACACACGAAAACCAGATGCTCAGGGGTTTGCAATTTTGTCGCCCTGCCCACGGCCCGTTGCTGTGGCGAGCATGACCCGGAGGTCCAGCAAAAGCGAGCGGAGCATCTTGTAACGCAGATCGTATGACACCAAACGGGCTGGATCGCTCATGTCGATGCCGTTGATTTGTGCCAGACCGCTGATCCCCGGCTTGATGCCGAGCACACCGCTCTCAATGCGCAAGCCGACAAGTTCGGCCTGGACCGGGAGGCACGGCCTGGGGCCGACAAGACTCATCTCGTTGCACAGGATGTTCCAGGCTTGGGGCAGTTCATCGAGTTTGGTTTTACGCAGGACATGCCCGACCGCGGTCACCGCGGCGGCAGAGACTTCATGGGTTCCGACCTGCTGTGTGCCGTCACGCATCGAGCGAAATTTGTAGCACTTGAAAACCTTGCCGCCGAGGCCAACACGATCTTGAACGAAGATCCCCGGCCCGGACGATTCCAGACGGACGGCGATCCAGACCAGCAGGAGCAGCCAGTTGAAAAAGACCAGCACGCAAACCGAAAACGCTAGGTCAACAGCCCGTTTTGCCCCCTTGAAGAACACGTTCCGGTCCTGGTCATCGGCAAGAATCGCGTCCTGCCGCACACATCCCTTGACTGCAGCAAGGACATAGGCGGCCACAGCAGACGAGTGAACCGTCGGCTTCAGCGCGGCCAGCATCTGGAACAGGAGCCGCGCCAACGGCTGCGGCAGCGCATTAAGTACAGAAAGCTTGCCGCTGTAGCGATCATCATGAACAGCGGCAAGATATGCTGTCAGGACGAGCATGCCCTTCACGGATTTGAGGCGGGCCGCGCACTCGCGCTTGCTCAAAGCATACGGACTGTTGTTGCGCTCATCCAACGCATGAATCGATGAGACATTGATGAATGTGCAGATCGAAGCAGCCTGGGCCTTGTGCGCAATTTCGAGTGCCCACTCCACATTGGCGTAGCGAACCTCTTCGGGCGAAAGCATCGTATCGGTATTTGCCACGGCGAGATGGACCAGCGCGTCAAAGCCTGCGGCATTGATCGAAAGGTCATCATAGGTCGATGCCACCAAGGTTGGAAACACCTGTTTCAGCACATTCATGTCGCGCCCGACGACCAATACCTCGGCTCCGGCCTGCAGCAGCTGCGGCACCAGACGCTGACCTACATTGCCGCTTGCTCCCGTCACAACGACTTTCATGGCTGACCCCGTCCATCTCCAGCGAGTTCAGACCAGGCGCCAGCGCTCGTCATCAAGAACCTCCGAGGCCTGTGACGCTCGGTGTCCGAGCCATTGCCAGCCAGTCCGCCCAGACCGATGATCGCATTCACAGCGACTTTCGCCAAACTGTCCGGTTCACGTAATCCGTGTAACTCATGATGATGCGAACAACATTCTGAGACACATCGCGAGAGGCGTAATCTTCGACGAGCCTTGGTCCAGGATGGGATTTGTGTTGGGAAACAACGATATCAACAGCCTGAAGAACACGCTCCGGTGCGAGGCCAGACATGATCAGAACACCGTTGTCCATGCCTTCCGGCCGCTCGTGCGCCTGCCGTATCGTGATGGCAGGAAAGCCGATGATCGCACTCTCTTCCGTGATCGTACCACTGTCAGAAATCACGCAGCGAGCTTGCGACTGCAATTTGACGTAGTCGAAAAACCCAAGCGGCTTGACGAAGTTGATCAGCGGATCAAGCGCTGTGAGGTCATGAGCCTCAAGGCGCTTTCTTGTGCGCGGATGCGTGGAAACCAGCACAGGCAGCCGGTGGGTGCTGGCCAGCGCTTGCAATGACGCGACCAGGTTGTTCAGATTGTCCGGATTGTCGATATTTTCCTCGCGATGGGCACTGACAAGAAAAAAACCGTCCTTGACGAAACCGTAGCGTGCCAGCACATCGGACGCATCTATCGCATCGTGGTGACGTTCGAGCACCTCACGCATCGGTGAGCCGGTCTTGATCACGGTTTCCGGCCGGACGCCTTCGGAAACCAGATAACGCCGGGCATGCTCGGTGTACGTCAGGTTGATGTCACTCATGTGATCAACGATCTTTCGGTTCACCTCTTCGGGAACACGCTGATCAAAACAACGGTTGCCAGCCTCCATATGGAAGATCGGAATCTTGCGGCGCTTGGCCGCGATCACGCCAAGGCAACTGTTTGTGTCGCCCAGCAACAAAAACGCGTCAGGCTTTTCTTTTTCGAGCACAGCGTCAAGGCGCTGGATCACCAGAGCGATCGTCTCGGCCGCATTGCCGCCCGCGGCGTCAAGGAAATGGTCGGGTTTGCGAATTCCGAGATCGGAGAAAAAGATCTCGTTCAACTCGTAATCAAAGTTCTGGCCTGAATGGACCAGAACCTGGGTCATGTGCATATCGATCTGTGAAATAACCGCGCTGAGTTTTATGATCTCGGGGCGGGTACCGAAAAGTGTCAAGACCTTCAGACTCATGGGGTCAGCTCCTGCCAGCTGTGACGCGTGGCAGATCAACAAGTTCCTTGATCATCTGAGGCCAACTCGGCGGAACATAGCTGAAATCCTTGCGGAAGCGGCTGGAATCGAGACTCCGGTCGATGACAAGCGTGTCATCCGGCACAACATCGATGGAAGGGTGCAAATGCTCCTTGATCAGCTGCACAAGCGCGTATTTGTTGATCGGATCACTTGACACCTGGTAAAGCCCGCTTGCATCCGGGAATGACACCAGCAGCCGCTCGATGACGCGGCTGAGTTCAAGTGTTGTGAAGCCTGAAAAGACCGCACGCCTGAACCCCTTCACTGTGTGTTTTTGCGCGAGAACCCACTCAAGAAGGCTGGTCTTGCGGCTGAGTTCATGGCCTATGATCGACGTGCGCAGTGTCAGGCAATGACTTTCAGAAACTTCACCAAGATACTTGCTCCGGCCATAAAGATCTTCTGCGTCAGACGAATCCAGTTCGGTATAATTACCCCCGCGACCGGTGAATACACAATCTGTGCTCATGTGAACCAGCCGGGCACCAGCAATGCGGCACAGAACGGCGAGCCTATGCGGCAACAGTGAATTGATCTCCAGGCTCGGGATCGCATCCTTCGAAATGGCACGCTGCTTGACGATGCCGACGCAATTGACGACAGCCTCCGGACGGAAGCTGGCCATCACCTCCGTCAAGCGTTCCATAGAGCGCACGTCAATGTTGTCGAACGCATTCCCATTGTCGAACATGCCGAATGGCGCGTAATTCTCCAAAGGCTGCCGAAGCGTGACCTTGACGACATGCCGTTCCTTGAGAACAGTCAGCAAGCGGTGCCCCATCATGCCATCGCCTCCCAGAATGAGAATACGCATCACTTGTTTCTTTCATTCAGCGTCAGTCAGCCCTAATTCAGTGCGCAACAGTTGCATCTCTCTTGGATGATTTCATTCCGGTACGTGAGACCGCCTTAAACCATCCGACGAGCTGGTCAAACAACTTGTCCCGATCGTAGGAGTCATGAAAATACGCCCTGCCCCGCTCGCCCATTGCCTCCCGCTCGGACAGCGGGGTATCGGCAAGCTGGCGGACGGCCACCGACAATGCAATCGCGTCGCCAGCAGGTACAGCCACACCAGCTTTCGCTTCGGACATGATGCGCACCACCTCGCCATTGATGGCCGTGATGATCGGTCGTCCTGCCGCAAGATAGGACTGAATCTTGGCAGGCACCGTCAATGCAAAGACAGGCTCGTCCTTTAGCGTCGCCAGCAGGACGTCAGCTTCAACGAAGAATTCTGGCATGCTTGCCGATGAGAAGCGGCCAAGGCAGTGAAAGGTTTGTGACAAGCCACGCCTTTCAACTTCTGCACGAAGCCAGGCAAGCCGATGGCCATCGCCAACAATCACCCATGAGATGTCGCCACAATCCTTGAGGAGTTCCGCAGCCGCAAGAATGGTTTCGAAATCCTGGGAAGCTCCGATGTTGCCCGTGAACATCACCTTGAAACCACGAGGCATCAGAGACGCTGCAACGCCAGTTTTCTGCTGTTCAGCGGAAGCTTCGCCGGCCCATTGGGGGAAATAGCGAATGTCCCTGTCTTGCTGCGCAGTATTGCGTATCGAATCAAAATAACTCCGGGATGGCGCAAGGATGACATCGCTGTGTGCGTAAACAATCCGCGCCATCAGCCTTGCAACCGAGTTGGCAAACTCGGATTTGATCATGCCGGACGCAGAAAGACTTTCCGGCCAAAGATCAAGAGCCCAGAAAAACAAAGGTGCACCGCTCGATTTTTTTGCGATGATCGCAGGGAAACCTACGGTCACTGGTGAAACATGGTAAACAAATATGGCGTCAAACCGTCGTCGGCAGCGAAACAAGGCAACGATGGAAGCGCACAGCGCGATGCTGGCGTAATTCGCCACAAGACTGAACTTGGATTTATTGCCGCGAGGGAACATCGGAGCGCGGATAATCTTCACGTTGGCATGATACTGGGTCCATGGCCCACGCATGCCGTAACCTTTTTGAAAAGTGCCGCTTGGGTAATTCGGCAAACCCGTCAAAACCGTGACCTGATGGCCGCGTGCCACAAGTCCGTTCGCCAGATCATTTATCCTGAAGTCTTCAGGCCAATAATACTGTGACACAATCAGTATATCTAGCGGATCATCATGACAATGACCGGCATTGTCTTTCATGAATTCAGTTCTGACTTCAACCATGCCATGTATTCCCGGAGACCTGATTCAAAATCAACTGACGGCTTAAAACCAATCGCTGATGATGCTGCCGAAATATCGGCCATGCTGTGCCGGACATCGCCGGGTCGCGGGTCGCCATGCACGACTTGCGCATTGATGCCGGAGACGCGCTGCATGACCGTGATGAGGTCGTTGATGGTCAGGCTCGTGCCGCTGCCAAGATTGAAGGCGCCTGACACGCCGCTTGCCATGGCCGACTGATAGTTGGCGCGGGCGACATCACTGACGTGGACAAAATCCCGAGTCTGTTCGCCGTCTCCAAAGATTGTGAGGGTTTCTCCACGCAGCATGCGATATGCGAAGATTGGTATGACGTTGCCATAAGCGTCAAACCGCTGATTCAAACCGAACACGTTGAAATATCGCAGGCATACAACCCCCATATCGTAGAGCTTGCTGTAGCTCAGGCTGAATTTTTCCTGGAAAAGTTTGGACGCGCCATAGGGGGTGTCTGGATCGACCGGGTGATCCTCCGCGATTGGCAAGGTCTTCAATTCTCCGAAAGTGCCGGCAGACGACGAGACGACAACACGCCGGACACCTGCATTGCGCGCAGCTTCCATCACTGTGACGGTACCCATGACATTGATGTCGGCATCAGTGCGTGGATCATCGATTGATCGCTTGTTGCCGACTGAAGCTGCGAGATGAAAAACCAGTTCGGCTCCATCCATCGCACGTGCGACGGCCTCAGCATCGCGGACATCACCCTCGATGAACCTGACGGCGGGAAGAGGTTTGAGATTCTTGGCATGGCCCGACAAGAGCGAGTCGATGACCGTGACATCATGTCCTTCAGACAAGAGAAGCGAGCACAGGTTGGAACCTATGAACCCTGCGCCGCCAGTTACCAGAGCTTTCATCCGTGCATCACCTTGCGATTGTGCGGACCATTGTGCTTGATCAGGTCAGGTCACCGGGAGACCGGATCATCATGAAGATCGAAGGTCCGTTGAACATCGTTGAGAAAACATCAGCGCAGCAGTTCTCCGCCTTCTGCCAATTTCAGCTTCGACCCGAGAAGATCATGCTCAGCCAGGAGCTTGATGGTTCCGTCGAGGTCCAGAAGCGTATCGGAAGAGGCAAATTCTTTCTGCAGCGCCTGTGGCTCCGGTACTGCATTTGCATCGAGCAATTCTGGAAGCATCGGCGCAATGGCATAGTAGTTGCCACGCTTGATGGACAAGACACATTCCTCATCTGAAACCATGATCTCGTGCAGTTTTTCGCCCGGCCTGATCCCTGTGATCTTGATCTCGATCGCGCTGTTGCCGACCATGGCGCGGGCCACATTGAGCATGGTTGCTGCAGGGGCATTCGGAACAAGTATTTCACCCCGCTTCGCCGTCCGCAATGCTGCAAAGATCGTGTCGACTGCCTCATCAAGGCTGAGCAGAAACCGTGTCATCTTCTCATGCGTGACTGTGACGGGTCCGCCGTTGCGGATCTGCTCAAAGAACAACGGGATCACGGAACCACGTGATGCCATGACATTGCCGTAGCGC
>JANMIB010000282.1:0-4104 GCA_031375605.1 Allobosea sp.
GCAGATTTCGCAGCTCTCAGGCGGAACATGGTGGATTGCCAGTTGCGCACCTATGACGTTACGGACCGTGCGGTCCTGGCTGGCATGGATGCCGTGCCCCGCGAAATGTTCGTGCCCGCCAGCCTGCGCGAGATCGCCTATATCGACCAGCCAGTTGCGCTCGATGACTTTGGTGCAAGGGGACGGCAGATGCTGGCTCCCATGACCTGCGGGCGTCTGCTCCAGACGCTTGACGTGCAGCCCGGCCAGACTTTCCTCGATTATGCGTGCGGCACGGGCTACACCAGTGCCGTGGCTGCGGCGCTGGGGGCGGTTGTCACCGCCTATGACATATCAACTGAATTGCGGCAGGTTGCGCGAGCCTTGCTCTCAACGCCTGAAACGGCCGATGTCGTTGTGGCTGATGCCTTGCCAATGGGGCCGTTCGACCTGATTTTCATCAATGGCTCCTGCGAGCGGGAACCTCACGAACTGTTTGCGCTGCTCGCGGAGGGTGGAAAACTGGTTCTCGTCCAAGGTGGCGGACGTTCAGGGCGTGCAATGCTGCACCAAAGGTCTGGCACTGCCTTCAGCGGGCGTGCTATTTTTGACACAGTTGCTCAAAGCCTTGAAGAGTTCAGGCGAATCAAGGCATTCGCTTTGTGAAGCTGTAAGGAAGTGTTACTTCTTTGCTCCATGATTGGTCCAAGTTCGCTGAAAAACATTTAGCCCATTCTGTTCGGGCAACCTGATGTGGTAATGGCAATGCGAGTTTGCGTTGATTTGTCGTATGGTTGCGCGGGCAGGCTGTCAGGCGCTGAGGCAAGCAAGATATGATCTTTGTATCCTTCAGCAAGCTCAAGACAGGTGTTGCAGGTCTTGCGCTTGCACTATCTGCCACTGTTCCGGTCAGTTTCGCGCATGCCGCTGAAACACTGGAGAGCGCGCTTGCGAAGGCTTACGGCTCGAATCCGACACTTAATGCACAGCGGGCGTCGTTGCGTGTGACAAACGAAGGCGTGCCGCAGGCGCTTTCAGGTTATCGTCCACGTGTCACTGGCACGGCTGATGTCGGTGCATCCTATCTCGATTCCGGACTTCCGGGCCGGGGCACCACCACAACGCGGACGGCGCCGCGCGGCGGCTCGATTGCTGTCGAGCAGACCGTGTGGAATTTCGGTCGCACCGGCAATGCCGTGAGCCAGGCTGAAAGTCTGGTTCTGGCTGGCCGCGAGACATTGCGTGCGTCCGAGCAGGCCGTTCTGCTTGATGCAGCCACCTCCTACATGAATGTGCTGCGTGACACGGCCATCCTCAACCTGAACAACAACAACGTCGAGGTTCTGGAAGAGCAGCTGCGCCAGACCCGTGATCGTTTCAATGTCGGCGAAGTGACCCGGACAGACGTTGCCCAGTCAGAAGCGCGTCTGGCATCATCCCGTTCCGCGGCTGCATTGGCGACGGCCAATCTCAAGGCCAGCCTGGGACGCTATCGGCAGATTGTCGGTGTCCAGCCCAAGCGTCTTGCTCCAGGCAAGCCGCTTGAGAAAAATCTGCCGAGATCGCTCGAAGATGCTGGACGTGTGGCACAGGGCGTCCATCCAACAATCATAGCGGCGCTGCACAACGTCGATGCCGCTGATATTGGTGCCAAAGTGGCAGAGGCCGAGCTTTATCCAACGATCGGCGTGACGGCCACGGTCAGCCAGCGCTATGACACACAGCTTGTGGATGATCGCAGGACATCCGCTTCCGTGGTCGGTCGCCTTACGGTGCCGATCTACGAGGGCGGGCAGGTCTATTCGCGCACAAGGCAGGCCAAGGAACTCGCTGGCCAGCGCAGGCTTGAGGCCGACATCACCCGTGAGCAGGTGCGGGCCAGCGTGGTCGCGTCCTGGGGTACACTTGAATCGTCGAAGGCGCAGATTCTTGCGGCTCAGGCTCAGGTGCAGGCGTCCGAAACGGCACTTAACGGCGTGCGCGAGGAGGCCAAGGTCGGCCAGCGCACAACGCTTGATGTGCTGAACGCTCAGCAGGAACTTTTGTCTGCGCGCTCGTCGCTTGTGGCGGCGCAGCGAGACCGTGTCGTCGCGTCTTACACGCTGCTGGCATCAGTCGGCCGGCTCAACGCCCAGAGCCTTGGGCTCAAAGTGGCCCAGCATGATGCACGGCAGCATTATGACCAGGTCCGCGACAAGTGGATCGGACTCCAGACGCCGGATGGCCGCTGAGTTCTTTTCTCCCCTTTTTCCTGTGTGTGCCGCCCCGGTCCGGTTGTGCAACATCCTTCGCTTGATCTAATGATCAATGTGAGGAGGTGATTCCATCTCCGATGTCTGGTGCGGCACCACGGGTTGAGTATGACGGCTCTCGCAAAAAGCAATGAACCCTCCATGGAGGACATTCTGGCCTCGATCCGGCGTATCATCGCCGACGACCAGCAGGCCACGATTGCTCCGAAAGAGGTTCCAGCTCCTCCTCCAGCCATCGCGCCGGTCGATGATGTTCTCGATCTTGCCTTCGAGGCTGTTCCTGCGGAGCACCACGTCGAGGAAGAGCCGCGTTCCCAGGACGATGTCGATGTTTTGTTTTCCGATCCTGAACCAGCACCGCCAGCACCTCCACCAGCCCCCGTTGTGCCGGTTGCCGTGCTGCCAGAGCCTGTGAAAGCTGCGCCGCCCCCTTCGTACGCGCCTTCCATTCCTGCCATGACATCGGAATTGATGTCGGAGGCCTCGACGGCATCGGTATCAGGCGCGTTTGCGTCCCTCTCGAACACCTTGCTGACCGGCAATGCCCGCACGCTGGAAGATCTCGTCAAGGACATGATGAAGCCGATGCTCAAGACCTGGCTGGATGACAACCTGCCGTCCATCGTCGAGCGGCTGGTCAAGGCCGAAATCGAACGCGTTGCACGCAGCGGCCGTTGACGAACCCGCCCCGGTTCGGCTTTTAGGAAACCAGCATCGGTTTTTGGTGATTTGCAGCCGGGCATGCTCTGCCCGGCTTTCTGTTTTTTGAGGTCCACCCCATGATGGATAACAGGTTCGATCCCTCGGCAGTCGAGGAGCGCATCGCAAAGCGCTGGGCGGATGCCAATGCTTTTGCCGCATTGCGCCCTGGCCGCGAGACGGCTGACCCCTATTGTATCGTCATCCCGCCGCCGAACGCCACCGGCTCGTTGCATATCGGGCACGCGCTCAACAACACCTTGCAGGATGTGCTGTGCCGCTATTGGCGCATGAAGGGCAAGGATGTGTTGTGGCAGCCGGGCACTGACCATGCCGGCATCGCCACGCAGATGATGGTGGAGCGAAAGCTGGCTGCCGAGAACCGCACAGACCGCCGCACCATGGGCCGCGAGGCGTTCCTCAAGGAAGTCTGGGCCTGGAAGGAAGAGAGCGGCAACGCGATCCAGAATCAGCTGAAGCGCATGGGTGCATCCTGTGACTGGAACCGCGAGCGCTTCACCATGGATCCGGGCCTTTCCGAGGCCGTGCTCAAGGTTTTCGTCGATCTGCACAGGAAGGGCATGATCTACAAGGCCCGCCGCCTGGTGAACTGGGACCCGAAGCTGTTGACCGCGATCTCCGATCTTGAGGTCGAGCAGCGCGAGATCAAGGGTCATATGTGGTATTTCAACTACCCGCTGGAGGGGGCGACCTACAATCCCGAGGATGACAGCACCTTCATCACCATCGCGACCACAAGGCCCGAAACAATGCTGGGTGACGGGGCCGTCGCTGTGCACCCCGACAACGAACGCCTGAAATGGATGATCGGCAAAAACGTCCTGCTGCCGTTGGTCAACCGTTTGATCCCGATCATCGCCGACACGTATGCCGACCCTGAGAAAGGGACAGGCGCGGTCAAGATCACGGCGGCTCATGATTTCAACGATTACGAGGTCGGCAAACGTCACAACGTACCACTCATCAACCTGCTAACCGCCGATGCGCGGATGGTCGACGAGCCGCACATGCCAGAGCAATATCGCGGCCTTGACCGCTACGAGTGCCGGAAGCGCGTTGTTGCTGACCTTGAAGCGCTGGGCTTGGTGGCGAAAATCGAAGCCCACACGCATTCCGTGCCGCACGGCGATCGGTCCGGCGTCGTGATCGAGCC
>JANMIB010000287.1:0-3770 GCA_031375605.1 Allobosea sp.
ATCGACCAACTGGTCAATCTCGCGCGGGTTCGTCCAGATATGGGTGGAAGCCCTGACGCCAAAATGCTCGGCTGGCTGGCCAGGCACCGGGAAGTTCACATTGCGGATCACAAAGCCATATTCACTCAGCATGCGGGCCACAAAACCATCTGACTTCGCCTTGTCCATGATGTCTGCAGGCTTCTGGAAGGGGTTGAAGGCTGTCAGCGCACAGACCAGTTCGGGATCGTCCTTTGGCGAATAGAGCGAATCGACCCCCCATTTCTGCACGATCTTTTCCTTGAGATAGGCTGACAGCGCGAAGGTGTAGGCCTGCACGTTGTCCCGGCCCATCCGGCTCCAGATTTCGCAAGCCTTTGCCGTGGCAGCCATGACGGGCATGTTGGTGCTGCCGCAGCTCTGGATGCGCCCGGCAAGGTCGTCGGTTTCCTTGGGGCCGGTGGCCCGCGCAGGCAGCCCGCCGGTCAACGGATAACTGCTGCTCACCACCGGGAAATAGGCTGGCAGGGGCCGCGGATTGAACGCAGGGCTGACCTTGTTGCGGACATAAAGAATTCCGGTGCCCAGCGGTGCGTTGAGCCATTTGTGCGCTGCCCCGGCCATGAAATCGACGCCAAGCTCGCGGTAGTTGTAGTTGACCATGCCGGGCAGGTGGGCACCGTCGACGATGCTGATCAGGCCGCGATCCCGCGCCAGTTGCGCCAGCCTCTTCACCGGCAGCATCGTGCCTGTCTTGTAGGTTGGCGACGACCACATCAGGGCCTTGGTCTTGGGCGTGATGGCGCGGCTGAACAGCTCGACATAGTCCTCCGCCTTCTGCTTGTTGCCGACGGGCACGGTCACGCGTTTGATGATGACACCGAAACGATCCTGCAGGATCGCCATCGGCACGTTTCCGCCGGGGTGCTCGTGGTTGGTCGTGACGATCTCGTCGCCGCGTTCCCATGTCAGGCCCAGCAAGGCGTGGCACATGCCGCTGGATGTATTGCCTGAAATCGCGATTTCATCTGCATCTGCACCAAACATGGGAGCGATCTGCTGGCGTATGCTGAGGAAGTTGCCGTAGCCGTTGAGGCACTCGCGGGCGGTTCGCCGGTTCTCGGTGTTGAGCACCTCGAGCACCTCGATGGGCATCGAGCCGGCAGTGCCGATGTTCATGAACTTCACGCCGGGACGGGTCGTGTAGATGTTCCTGACAGCCTGCCAGAAACCGGCATCTGCCGTGAGAGCACCGGCTGAAGCGGCCGCTCCCTGCGCGGCGGCTGTTCCGATGCCGCCAAAGGATGCCGCCCCGCTCATGGCCGCAAGCATGCCGAGAAATGCCCGGCGGTTGGTGTCGCCTGCAAGATCAACATCAGGTTGGTTCTTGTGTTGAGATGTCATGATCGCCTCCGGTGCGTGAGTGTCATTGTGTCAGGCCCAGCGACATGCCTTGGCCCAAAAGCAAACCGCCGCCCTGTGGGGGCGGCGGTGATCGTCTCAGAACTTCACGGCAATGGCCGAGATCTCGATCTTGACGTCGCGGGGCAACCGCGAAACCTCCACGGTCGCCCGCGCAGGCGGGGCCGTCTTGAAGAAGGTGGCGTAGATGACGTTCATCTTCGGAAATTCATTCAGGTCTTTCATGAACACCGACGTGGACACGATGTTGTCCATGGTCATGCCATCAGCCTCAAGCACGGCTTTCAGGTTGTTCAGCACCAGCGCGGTCTGTTCTTCGATGCCCATGTCATTGCGCAACTGCTTGGACACGGGATCGATCGGGATCTGGCCTGCCAGATAAACAGTCGCCCCGACCTTGATCGCCTGAGAATACGGCCCGATCGCTTCGGGAGATTTCGGCGTGTTGATCACTTCCTTTTTCAGCTGCTGCGAAAATGCAGCCGAAGCCAAGCCCACCATTGCGACCAGCACAATGCCACCAAAACCGATCTTGCGCATTCAGCGTTCCTCCCCATTGACGTAGCGAGACTGACAGAGGCCCTTGAACTGTCAAGCGCGTCTTTGTGCAACAACTCCTGCTTGCAGCGCAGTCATCGCAGGGCTTCCTCAACGACAATTTGCAGTGCCTGGACTTGCAGTGCCCGGACGTATCGTGCCGGGACTTGAACTGTCCGGGTTTGCAGTGTTGATAGCGCAGATGCCCCATGGCGGGGCGGGACCATCCTGCATGACGGCGGACATCACCCAGCTTTACCGCCCGCCTGCGCCACGGCCCATGTCGCCCGGCCTGTCGCTGCTCCGCGTGCTGGCGATGCAGCCGCGCAGCCTGCTGAGTCTGGTGCCGACAGAGGCCTACACCGAGATGGTGACGCCGCTGGGCTATTCGCGCCGCTCGATCCTGCTGGTCAATGACCCGGAACTGACGCGCTCGATCCTGACCAATCCGCTTGAGATTTTCCCCAAGAACGACCTGATGGTCGGCGCGCTGGAGCCGCTGGTGGGCGAAAGCATCTTCGTGTCGGATGGCGCAGCCTGGCGGCGTCAGCGGCACATGGTGGAACCGGCATTCTCCCACATGGGCATCAACCGCGCCTTCGGCTGGATGAACCAGGCCGTTGATGACTATGAGCGTCATCTCGACACGCTGGCTGAATCAGGCGAAGCCTTCTCGCTCGACGCCGCGATGAGCCACCTGACCGCCGACATCATCTGCCGCACGATTTTTTCCAAGTCGCTGGAGGTTGGCACGGCGCGTGATGTGTTCACGTCTTTTGCCGAATTCGAGCGCTCCGTGGCCAGCGTCGATCTGGGCCAGCTCATCCTTGGCAAGCCTTGGGCGAAAGTGAAACAGCCTGGCCATGTGCTCGCCGCCTGCGAGCGCATCCGCGCCCATATCGGCACGCTGCTGGCCCCTGCGCTGGCAGAGGCGGCTGGAAAGGGTGACATTGTTTCGAACGCCGGAGGCGACATCGTAAGCGACCTGATCGCCGCGCGTGATGCCGCCACTGGCGAAGGCTTCACCGCCAAGGAACTGATCGACCAGATCGGCGTGTTCTTCCTGGCTGGCCACGAGACCACCGCCAGCGTCATGACCTGGGCGTTCTTCATCCTCTCGCAGCGCAAGGAGGTGGTGGAGCGCTGCCGCGCCGAGATCGACGCGGTGGTTGGCTCGGGCGAGATCACGCTGGCCCATGTGAAGAAGCTGGATTTCGTGCGCGACGTGTTCCGCGAAACTCTGCGGCTGTATCCGCCCATCACCTTCATACCCCGCGTGGCCGCCGAGGACACGATGGTGGGCAGATACCGCGCCAAAAAGGGCGCGATGATCATGATCGCGCCCTGGACCACCCATCGCCATCACGCGCTGTGGCCAAATCCCGACAGGTTCGATCCGGACCGTTTCACGCGTGACCAGATCATTCCCGGCAGCTACATGCCCTTTGGCCTTGGGCCACGCATCTGCGTCGGCGCAGCCTTCGCCACCATCGAAAGCGGCCTGATGCTGGCCCGCCTGATCCGCCGCTATGACTTCACCGCTATCGCCCCGCACGAGGTCAAGCCCGTGGCGAGGCTGACCACAAGGCCAGCGCGCGAGATCATGATGCGGGCGAGGGCGCGAGGATGAGCAACACGGCAAGCATTTCGGGGACATGATCGGCTCTCGCGAAGCGCGAAACCGTTCGTGTCCTCGTAAATGCGGGGAGACTGGCACGACGATATCTGGAAATCATACAATTGATATCATGTCACCGTAATCCGTGTGCCGCTGGCACGCAAAGCAGTATTTCGGGGAAAGGATCGCCTTTCGTGCTAGCGAAACGCGTTCC
>JANMIB010000328.1:0-11718 GCA_031375605.1 Allobosea sp.
ACTGAAGTCGGCAAGCTCCTGATGCGCCAGGCTGCAGCCACCGTGAAGAAGGTCGGGCTTGAACTGGGCGGCAACGCGCCTTTCATCGTGTTTGACGATGCCGATCTTGATGCCGCCGTCGAGGGCGCGATCATCTCGAAATATCGCAACATGGGCCAGACTTGCGTCTGCGCCAACCGCATCTATGTGCAGGACGCTGTTTACGACACGTTTGTCGAGAAATTCGCCAAAAAGGTCATCGACCTCAAGGTTGGCAACGGCACGGAGGTGGGCGTCATGCAAGGGCCGCTGATCACCATGGAAGCGGTGGAAAAGGTCGAGAGCCACATCGCTGACGCTGTCGGCAAGGGCGCAAAGATCGTCGTTGGCGGCAAGCGCCACGCGCTCGGACGCACCTTTTTCGAGCCGACCGTGCTCAGCGGCGTGACCACCAAGATGGTCGTGGCGCGAGATGAAACTTTCGGCCCGATGGCACCGATCTTCCGCTTCACCGACGAGGCTGACGTGATCGCCCAAGCCAACGCCACGCAATATGGCCTCGCCTCGTATTTCTACGCGCGCGATCTGGGCCGGGTGTTCCGCGTTTCCGAAGCACTGGAATACGGCATGGTCGCGGTCAACACTGCGCTCCTGGGTGCAGCGGAAGTGCCCTTTGGCGGCGTGAAGGAATCCGGCCTTGGCCGTGAGGGTTCACGGCACGGCATGGATGAGTTCACCGAGATCAAATACGTGCTGCTCGGCGGGCTGGGTGTGTGATTTTTCTGACATGCTGATGCGTGCCCAATGACGGCAAACATAAACTTTCGCCCGGCTGGTCAGGCTGATTGTTCTGATCTGGCTATCCTGAGCGATGCTGCGACACGGCTTCTGGTGTCCCACATGTGGAGCTTGGGCGCACGTGTGGGGCAGTCCTGGTTCGAGGTTGGCCGTGAAGCCATCCGGACCAGGACTGGCCATTTCAGCCATTATTCAAATTGGCATGTCGCCGAACTCGACGGGCTGACGGCCGGTGCGGTGAATGGCTATGTCCTGCCGCCCGTGTCGGCGGCTGCAGTGGCAGCCGATGTTCCGCCGATCCTCGTGCCTTTGGACGCATTGAAGGGTCTGGCTGCAGGAACATGGTATATCTCGGCAGCTTCGGTTTTCCCTGAATTCCGCAATCGAGGTGTCGGGGAAGCCTTGATCGAAAAAGCCTGTGTTCTGGATAGGGCCAGGAACATCGATCGTGTGACACTGATGGTGGGCAGTTTCAACGAGGGCGCGCAACGCCTGTATCTCCGGAGCGGCTTTTCCGAATGGAGCCGCCGTCCCTACATCCCGTTTCCCGGATCAGACCCGGAAGGTCAGTGGATCCTGATGTTCAAGGATCTGTAGCCGACAAGATTGGTGGCGCTGGCTGTCTTACGGGTCTTACGGTCTTACGGTCTTACGGTGACATGATACCAATTGCATAAACCGCGCACATACCATGCGGAGTGATGTCCCTGTTGCATCCCATGCGTCTACACATTAAGATAAAATGTAAAGACAACGAGGCAGGCTATGCTTAACATCCGCGACAAATCCGTCCATGCCATGGCCCGCGAGCTTGCGGCGCGCCGGGGCACGAGCATGACGAATGTGATCGCGGACGCACTCCGGCGCGAATTGGCGGAAGAAGTGGCGCGACCGCCCTTGGCCGAACAGTTGCTCAATATCGGCAAGGCGAGCGCCGCGAAGGCGAAGTCTCGCGCGCGTGATGTCACACGCGATGAGATTGACGCAATGTGGACACGGTAGTTGGCGGCCCTGATATTCATCGACACGTCAGCCATTGTTGCCATCTTGTGCGCCGAGGATGACGCTCCGCAATTCGCCGCAGCAATCGAAGCTGCACGGACGCGGATCACATCCCCGCATGTTCGTCTTGAAGCCTGCATGGTGCTTTCAACCCTCCTGAACAGGCCGCCGGAGGATGTGCAGGAAGACTTCGGTGCATTGATGACGGCTGCAAATGTCCAGATCGTGCCGCTGACGGATGCGATGGCACAGGAAGCCGTGGCTGCATTTGGTCGGTACGGAAAAGGGAAGGGTCATCCTGCTCAGCTCAATCTGGCCGATTGCCTGTCATACGCGGTATCGAAAACACTTTCGGCACCGATCTTGTTCAAAGGCAGGGATTTCTCGGCAACAGATCTGGAAATCGCTGTGCGCTGAGCTGAACTGGCATGCCTTTACCTTTGACGTCGAACCCATGATGTCGAACCAGAACACATCCATGTCTTTACCCCGTCTTCACACCTTCGTTTGCACTCCCTTAACCACGCCCGTGGCAGATGTCGCATGCGTGCAAGCGTGTACCGGAAAATACGTAGGTCACGTATTCGTGTCGTGATTTTGACACCAATTCTGAATATCCATTTAGGATAGCGCATGGAGCATTGATCAATGGGGGTTCCGGTCCGGAACAGGGATGTCAGACTGGATGTGCTGAGAGGCCTCGCGCTTCTCATCATCTTTGTCGACCATATTCCGGGCATCCTGTTTTCAGGGCTGACCCCGCAGGCGTTCGGCTATGCCGATGCTGCCGAGGCCTTCGTGATCATTGCAGGCTTGTCTGCCTATCAGGCTTACAATGGCAAGATGACGGACATCGGCATCGTGCGCGGTTCGTTGCCGATTTTCAACCGTGTCTGGCAGCTGTATGTGACACACCTGGCGCTCGTCATGCTGGTGGCGGGCATCGCAGCTTATGCTGCGCGGCGCTTCTCGGACCCGAACTACATGGAAGCACTGGGGCTCGACGTCTTCGTTGCTGATCCCACATTGGCCATCGTCGGCGTGATGACGCTGACATTCTTGCCGAATTTCCTCGACATCCTGCCGCTTTACATGGTGGTTCTGGCCGCCTTGCCGCTGGTTCTGCTGGCGCTTCGCGTGCATTGGCTGCTGCCGCTGTCGCTCTCGTTCGGGCTTTATGTGCTGGCACAGGTCACTGGCCTCAACCTGCCGAACATTCAGGCCAGCCGCGTCTGGTTTTTCAATCCGCTGGCCTGGCAGTTCATTTTCGTGGTGGGTGTGGTGCTGGCCCATTTGTCGGCAACCGGCAGGCTCGATGGCCTGTTCCGCCGCAAGAAGCTCGTTGCGTCAATCACATTGCTGGCTGCGGCCTATGCCGTGTTTTCGCTCCTCTCGGTGGCACCATGGCGGCAAATCCCCGATCTGGCCAACCTGCGCCTGATTGATCCGGCTGATCTGCCCGTGGCCGACAAGACGAACATTTCGCCGCTGCGCTTGCTGGACGGCTTGGCAAAGGTCTGGCTGATTGCTGTTCTTATCCCGCGCCAGGCAGGTTGGCTGTCGGCCTGGCCGATGCGGCTCATGGCGGTGGCGGGCCGCCAGTCGTTGCCGGTGTTCGTGATGGGGCTTGTCCTGTCCACCGTCGCGGGCGTGATCATCCGCGAAACCGGCTTTGACCTGATGATCCAGAGTGCGGTCGTGCTGTTGGGCATGTCTCTGATGATCGGGTTTGCCATGCTGCTGGATTGGCAGGTTCGCATGAGCAAGCGTGATGCGCCGGTTGTGGTGGCCGCTCTGCCGCCGGCACCTGCTCCAGGCCCGGCGGCCCCCTTGGCGAAGGTTCTCGCCCAACCCTCGACAAAGTGAGGGAATGTGCCATGATGTCATCCATGCTAGCTGAAACCGTATCATTGCGTGTGTTGAAGATCGCCGCCGTGGCTAGCGTATGTGGGCTTGTGTCTGGCGCAGCCTTTGCGGCAGAGCCAGTCAAGCCCCGCTTGTCCACCATCGCGCTTGATGGCTCGGCGCTGCCGGGCGGCATTGTTGGACTTGAAGGGGCAGAGCCAACCGTCTGGTTCGCAGCAGCCCAGCGCAGTGCCATCGGCGAGATCGATGTCGCATCAAAGTCCGTTGGCTACATCGCTCTGGGGCACGGCGCCAAGCCACGCAGTCTGGCTCGCTGCCCGAATGGCAATCTTTATGTGATGGACCCAGCGCTCAATGTGATTCACGAGGTCACGCCATCGACCGAAGAGGTGAAGCGCCATCCCATGCCGTCAAGCCAGAACGCCGATCTGATCAGCGCGGTCTGCACGGCTGGTGATGTCGTCATATTCACGGGTTACAATGGCTGGGTCGGCAAGCTGGAAACCGCGACAGGCAAGGTCTCGCTCGTCGAAGCGCTGGGCGGGCGTGGCCCTGCGCAGGTCACGATGTCGCCGTCTGGTTCTGTCTGGTTTGCGTCATATGCCTCCAACAATGTGGTGCGGGTTGATCCTCTCACGTTGAAGCAGGACGCTTTTGCCATGCCCGCCGGTGTCGAAGGTCCGAAGGGGATCGCAGTCGATGGCACGGGCCGCGTCTGGGTCAGCGCCTTCCGCTCCGCCCGCGTGGCGCGCTTCGATCCGCGCCGCCGGACATGGGATGCCTGGGCATTAGGCGAGGGCGCGCGGCCTTTCGCTGTCACCATCGACATGAAGGGCGGCATTCTGGTTACTGATGTCGGCCATGACAAATTGCTGCGTTTCGATGCCGCGACAGGGTCCAGCGAGACGGTCGCAGCGCTCTCGGAGCGGGGACAGGCGCGCGCCATGACGCGGATGGGTGAACAGGTCTGGATCAGCGAATCAGCTGCGGATCGTGTGCTGATGGTCGATTTCGCAAGTCCGCCGTCGAACTGACACCGCTACATATTACGATGAAATCAATGATCGTTATGCGATCACGATGCGTTGCGTGATCAGCAAGTGTTATTTGGCGGCTGTAAGCTGACGCATGTTCAGGCTTGCCGCAATTGTCTCGCCAAGTACAGCGCCCGTGCAGACGTGCATGGGAATGGTCATGTGCATGCCATCCGCCTTGATCAGGTCAGGTTGTCCCGCCGCACCTTTGGCAAGAATGGACCGCATCAGATCAAACCTGCTCCACAACATCGCGCCGTGCCGAGAGGCCGCCTCGCGAATCATGCGGTCGATCGGCTCCCTCTGCGGTGACACCAAGACGCGTGGAGCCGTCTGGGAATCCATCATCACCACCGGAACCTGATCCTGCGCCAGCAGTGACAACCCCATGTCCACGCTCGACTTCAGCATGGTCACATCAAGATTCTTGACGATGTCGTTGGCCCCGAGCTGCCAGATGACCAGATCTGGCCCTTCAGCCAGCACATCGCGTTGGAAGCGGGCTACTGCATCAAGGATGTTTTCCCCCCCACGACCCTTGTTGACAACCTTCACGGCTTTCGCCCCCAGAAGCGAGTTCAGGCGGTGCTCAAGATGCGTTGGATAGGCAAGGCGTTGGTCCGTAAGATCGGAACCTTCCGTTGAAGAGGAGCCAATGGCAACGAGCTTAATGGTTTCGCCGC
Organism: Allobosea sp.; assembly: GCA_031375605.1. GTDB lineage: Bacteria > Pseudomonadota > Alphaproteobacteria > Rhizobiales > Beijerinckiaceae > Allobosea. The sequence goes on from JANMIB010000328.1 coordinate 5,363, forward strand.
GCTGGATCTTGGCTGCCAGCCTGCGAAACTGTGCCGATGTTGACACATCTTCAGGACGAGCGGCAGGGCACCATTCTGGCCGGATTTCGGTTGAAGGCACTTCCGAACGGGCGACAGAAAACGAGCCGCACAACGCAGCTGCAACCCCCACCATCAATCCCCAGCGCCCAAAGCCCATCATCTATCCTGTAGTCGGCCAGTTTGGGCCAACAGAGTCAAGCACACACCTGAACCACGCCGTGCCACACGTCAGAACACGGTTTACGTTCAACATGCAAAAGTCTATTGCGCCCGAGATGAACGGAAAATGACCATGCACGATCTGGACCAGCTGAAGCGTCTGGCGGCGGCCCGAGCCCTGGAGGCCGTAAGGCCCGGCATGCGGCTTGGCCTTGGCACAGGCTCGACTGCAAAGCACTTCGTCGAGTTGCTGGGCGAGCGGGTCCGCAGCGGGCTAGAGGTGCTGTGTGTGCCGACCTCCGAGCAGACCTGTGCTCTGGCCCTGGCCTGCGGCGTGCCGCTCACCACGCTTGATGAGACACCCGAACTCGACCTCACGGTCGATGGCGCTGATGAAATCGACCACGAACTCAGGTTGATCAAAGGGGGCGGCGCGGCTCTCCTGCGCGAAAAGATCGTCGCGGCGGCCTCCGCACGCTTTCTGGTGATTGCTGACGAGACCAAGCTGGTCACGAAACTGGGGCGCTTTCCGCTGCCCATCGAGGTTGCGCCCTTCGGCATCGCCAGCACCACCACCGCCATCAGGCGCGCGTTGATGGCCAGCAGCTGTGATGGCGTGCTGGTGCTGCGGCTTGGCCAGCAGGGTGCGCCCGTGACAACCGATGGCGGACATCATATCATTGACGCCTCACTTGGTCAGATCAGTGATCCGGAAGGTCTTTCGCAAGGGCTGTCCGCGATTCCCGGTGTCATGGAACATGGTCTGTTTCTGGGGATGGCGACCGGCGCGATCCTCGCAACTTCATCCGGGCTGCACTTCATGGGCCAAATTGATTGACGAAAGCCCTGTGTGTCTGACAAGGACAAAGCGAAAAGAGGACACATGATGACAAGACATTCCCTTCTGGCGGCGCTGCTCGCCCTGTCAGCCGTGCTGACTTCACCCGTGATGGCACAGGCACCTGTGGCCGCGCCCGCACCTGTGCCAGCTCCGTCCGCTCCGCTTGTCGCCCTGCCGGAAAGCCAGTTGCGTGTTGCGCGCGAAGTCATCGAGAGCACGGGCATCTCGCGCTCGTTCGATGGCGCCTTCACTGACATCGCCTTGCGCATCCGCCAGAACTACGCTGCAGCTGCCGCACCCGTGCAGAAGGATCTCGATGACACGCTGGTCGCATTGCTGCCGGAAGTCCGCACGCGCCGTGCCGAGATCATCGAGCGTTCTGCCCGCAGCATCGCGCTGGTTTTCTCGGAAGCCGAACTGAAGGAGGTCAACACCTTCTTCACGTCCGTTGTTGGCAAGAAATATGTCAACAACCAGCCCCAATTCGTCAATCAGGTGTTCCAGTCGATGGAAACCTGGATGCAGCAGACCACTGAGTTTTTCCTGTCGCGCCTGCGTGAGGAAATGCTCAAGAAGGGCCACACGCTCTGAGCATGACAGGGCTTTCCCTGTTGGTATTCATGATGGTCTGGAAGGGCGTGGCTGATGCGCGAGGTTGATCTGTTCGTCATCGGCGCAGGTTCGGGCGGTGTCCGTGCAGCCCGGATTTCGGCTGGCCATGGTGCCAAGGTCATGATCGCCGAGGAGGACCGCGTCGGCGGCACCTGCGTCATCCGTGGCTGTGTGCCGAAGAAACTCTATGTCTATGCCAGCCGCTTTGCCGATGACATTGCGGATGCGGGTGCGTTTGGCTGGGAGGTGGAGCAGACGGGCTTTGACTGGCCAAAACTGCGCGATGCCGTCGCTGCCGAGGTCACGAGGCTCTCGGGGCTTTACATCAAGGGCCTGGGCGGTGCTGGCGTCGAGATCGCCCATGAGCGTGCCATTGTGGAAGGCCCCAACAGCGTCAGGCTGGCGCGGTCAGGCGAGATCATCACGGCGCGGCACATCCTGGTGGCCACCGGCGGACACCCGGTGCTGGAGCCGGTCATTCCGGGCGGACATCTGGGCATCACCTCAAACGAGGTGTTCCACATGCCGGTGCTGCCAAAGCGCATGGTTGTGGTCGGCGGCGGGTATATCGCTCTTGAGTTTGCCTGCGTGTTCGCGCGCCTTGGCGTCGCGGTCACATTGGTGCATCGCGGCGACAATGTGTTGCGCGGCTTTGACGAGGACATCCGGACCAGGCTGCATGACGCGCTGGTGCGCTCCGGCATGAGCCTCGCCCTTGGCCGGACCATCGAGCGCATCGACGAGGGGGCAGACGGCGTCAGGCTCGTCACCTTGTCTGGTGGCATGCGCCTTGAAACGGATGTTGTTCTGGTCGCGACCGGCCGCCGCGCCAACACGGCCGGGCTTGGACTTGAGACGGCTGGTGTCGCGATGAATGTCGATGGCTCGATCAAGGTTGATGCCGCCTCACGGTCCACCTGCCCAAGCCTTCATGCCGTGGGCGATGTCACCAACCGGGTGAACCTCACACCGGTCGCCATCCGCGAAGGCCATGCCTTTGCTGACAGCACCTTTGGCGGCAAGCCCTGGACCGTGTCGCATTATCCCATTGCAACGGCTGTCTTCACCACGCCCGAGATCGGCACCATTGGCTTGTCCGAAGAGGCTGCGACCAAAGCCGGGCACAAGGTCACGGTTTTCGACACGCAATTCAGGGCCATGCGCGCCACCATGACGGGCCGCGATGACAAGACCTACATGAAGCTCATCGTGGACAGCGAAACCGACAAGGTTCTGGGCGCGCACATGCTTGGCCCTGATGCTGGCGAGATCATCCAGTCACTCGGCATCGCCGTGACCATGGGGGCGACCAAAGCCGATTTCGACCGCACCATTGCACTTCATCCCAGCGCTGCCGAAGAGTTCGTCACCATGCGCACGCCGCGCAAAAGCTGACACTGCGTAAGCCTTGAATCATCGCGTGAACCTGTTGAATCAAGTCGGCAGGTGGTTCAGGCATCGCACCACCTGAATGAATCCAATCATCAAAGACGATTGGTAATGTGCTGATATTCCGTCTATTTTCGGTTCTGGTCTTGATCGTGGCTGACGCGATGGGGGTCATTCACGTCATCCACCTTCCTCTCCGGCTGGTTTTGGGCATGTTGATCGGGTTATTGGCAGGCTTGGCGGCTGGCGCGTTCTGGGGGCTGACATTCGTCGCGCCCACTGCCGTGAAGCCTTACAGCGAAGTCGATCTGGCCATCCTGCGCTATCTGGCTTTTGGCCTTGTCTCGCTGGCGCTGATGGCCCTGAGCCCGCGGTTCCGCCCTGGCCGGATCAGGCCCAGCCAGATGTTGCTGGCTCTGTGGCTCGGACTTTCGGGCTATGTCATCTACTACATCTTCGTGGCCTTTTCGATCAGCCTGGCGGGCCCCGCCATTGCGCCACTCGTCATCGGCGCGCTGCCCGTCCTGCTGGCCATCTATGGCAACTGGCAAGACCGAGCTGTGCCGTGGCGGCTCATGTTCCTGCCGCTGCTGATGGTCATCTCCGGCCTTGCCGTGATCAACAGCGCGACGATTTGCGCAGCCTCCACGCCCGTGCAGCAGGGCAATGTCATCCTTGGCTTCATCCTCGCCCTGTGTGCGTTGGCAAACTGGTTTGTCTATGCCGTGCTGAATGCGCGGGCCTTGCGCGTGCCGGACCCGCCCGATGCCCTTGGCTGGACCAGCCTGCAGGGGCTTGGTGCGGCGGCGGGGGTTTTGCCGCTGCTGGTCATTGCGCCGCTCATGGGCTGGAGCGAAATCCCGGCGCGGGGTTTTGCAGGCACCGACGGAATGCGGCTTTTGTGGTGGGCATTTCTCACCGGCGTCATCGGCTCGTGGATCGCGCAATACTTCTGGACGCTGGCCTCCCAGCGCCTGCCGCTGGCACTGTCCGCGCAGTTGATCGTCTTTGAAACCATCTTCGCGCTGGCCTATGGCTTTGCCTATGAAGGCCGCGCGCCCCATGGCCATGAATGGCTTGGTGCGGGCCTGCTGCTGGCGGGCGTGATCATCGGCGTCAGGCTGTTCACGGCCAAGCGCAAGGTGCATGACGCGGTGCCGGATCAACAATCGGCATGACATGAGATTGAGGAACGCATGATCCCCTGGATTCAGCTTGGTCTTGCCGCCATACCGGGCGGTGGCGAACTTCGCCTCAAGCGGCGCGGCGCGGAATTCTCGATCATGCTGGGCGCCAATGAGCTGATGAACAGCCGTCTCAGCGGCTCCGAGCAGGCGCTGGCGACGCTCGGTTGCGCCGTTGCGCGCACAAGAAAAAGTGCCAGCGTGTTGATCGGCGGCCTCGGCATGGGTTTCACCTTGCGCGCCGCGCTTGGCCTGCTGGAGCCTGATGCCCGCATCACGGTGGCGGAACTGGTGCCGGAAGTGGCCGCCTGGGCGAGGGGGCCAATGGCCCCTGTGTTCGGCGATTGCCTTGTTGATCCGCGCGTCACGACCAGCATCGGTGATGTCAGCGTGCTGATCAAAGCCGCCAGAAGCAGCTTCGATGCCATCCTGCTCGATGTCGACAATGGCCCTGATGGTCTGACAACGGATGCAAATGACCGGCTTTATGGCGCATCTGGCCTGCGCCAGTCCCTTGCAGCCTTGCGGCTGGGCGGCACGCTGGCCATCTGGTCGGCTCATCCCTCCGCGACATTCGGCACACGTCTGCACAAGGCTGGCTTCACCGTCACCGAGCACCGCGTTCGTGCCCATGGCAAGGAAATCGGCGGCAAGGGCGGCGCAAAGCATGTGATCTGGGTGGCGGCAAAGGGATGAGTTTGATGGTCAACCACGCCGGCAATCCCGCGCGTTTCCGGGGCTGAGAAGCGAAGCGGATCAGAACCCGGAATCCAGATATCGTGTTGCGCGCAGCGCACATCATGAGTTCGCTGCGCTCACAGGACAATGGCTGGATTCCGGGTTCCGATCCGCTGGCGCTTCTCGGCCCCGGAAACGCGCGAAAGGGCGATCCATGGCTGCCAACATCGTGCAAGATGCTCACCTGACGCGCTTGCACGGGCATGTGCAAGAAATGCAGATTGATCAATCGCAGGATCGCTCTACTCTCGGAGCCATGAGCTTCGTGAATCCAGACCCCTTCACCACCCGCCCCGAAATCACCGGCACATTCGGCGTCATTGCCACAACTCACTGGCTCGCCACGGCTGTGGGCATGGGCGTGCTTGAACGCGGCGGAAACGCCTTCGATGCGGGTGTCGCGACGGCCTTCATGCTGCAGATCGTCGAGCCGCACCTGAACGGCCCCGGCGGTGATGTGCCGATCATGGTGCACGATGTCAGGCGTGGCAAAACCGAGGTGATCTGCGGGCAGGGCGTCGCGCCTGCTGGCCTCACCATATCGTATTGCAAAAGCCTGGGTCTTGACCTGGTTCCCGGCACGGGTCTGCTCGCGCCCTGCGTGCCCGGCACGTTCGATGCCTACATGCTGCTGCTGCGCGACTACGGCACTGTCAGTCTGCGCGAGGTGCTTGGCCCCGCGATCTCATATGCCCGCAACGGTTATCCACTGGTCGAGCGCATCGTGGCCACCATCAGGACCGTCGAGAAGCTGTTTCGCGAACACTGGACCACATCTGCCGATCTTTACCTTCCGGGCGGACATCTGCCCAAGGTCGGGGCGCTGTTCCGCAATCCAAAGCTGGCTGACACCTATGAACGCTTGCTGGGCGAGGCCGAAGCCGTTGGCGGAGATCGCACGCGGCAGATCGAGCGGGCGCGCAAGGTCTGGTCACAAGGCTTCATCGCCGAGGAGATCGACCGCTTTTGCCGCACGCAGGACGTGATGGACGTGTCAGGCCGTGCCCATCGCGGCGTGCTCTCCGGGCAGGACATGGCAACCTGGCAAGCCAGCGTTGAAGCACCAGCCGCCTACGATTATGGTCGCTACACCGTGCTGAAACCCGGCGCATGGTGCCAGGGCATCGCCACGTTGCAGCAACTGGCCCTGCTCAAGGGCTTTAATCTTGACGGGCTTGATCCTGCCGGGCCGGACTTCATCCACCTGCAGGTCGAGGCGGCGAAGCTGGCATTCGCAGACCGTGACACAAGGGACCCCTGTGACGTTCAACACTCGAGTCAACTCACTCACACTTCCCACCTCGTCATCACGTGCCTGCGTCTCGGGAAGAAGCTTCGCGCCCTCCGCGAAGGCGTGCCGCGCCTTCCGCTCGAGGTTGATCCGGCAGAATTGCCGCACGTCACGATCCAGC